>JABDDT010000088.1 GCA_013287475.1 Bacteroidota bacterium | reverse complement strand
TTCCGGAAAGCCGGAGTGCCATTGTCAGATGGCAGTATGGGTCGCGAAACTTCGATTAAACAGGTGGCTCACAGAATGGCGAATTGCTGGAAAGTGTGGGGTGTACGCTATGGCTATTTCACATCAGAAGCTGACGCGACTATTTTTTATGAAGAACTGGTATACTCCATTCTAAACCAGGCCTGTGTTCCCAACAGTCCTCAATGGTTTAATACAGGGTTGTATGAAAGCTACGGCATTACCGGAAAGCCACAGGGTCATTATTATGTTGATCAGGCAGACGGACATTTGAAAAAATCCACCTCTGCGTATGAACGCCCCCAGCCACATGCCTGCTTCATTCTGAGTGTTGAAGATGATTTGGTAAATGATGGGGGAATTATGGACCTGTGGGTACGCGAGGCTCGTATTTTTAAATACGGCTCAGGGGTAGGAACCAACTTTTCCAATATACGGGGTGAAGGAGAAAAACTCAGTGGCGGCGGAACTTCCAGTGGCCTCATGAGTTTTCTCAAAATTGGTGACCGTGCTGCGGGTGCGATAAAATCCGGAGGTACTACACGCCGGGCAGCCAAAATGGTATGTCTGGACCTGGATCATCCGGAAATACTTGACTTTATCAACTGGAAACAGGAAGAAGAAAAGAAAGTTGCCGCGTTGATTTCAGCTGGTTATGCAAGTGATTACGAAGGAGAAGCTTATAAAACTGTCAGCGGACAGAATTCAAATAATTCAGTAAGGATCACCAATTCATTTTTTGAAAAGCTGGAAAACGATGAGGACTGGGAATTGAAAGCAAGAAGTGACGGAAGGATCATGAAAAGGATTCCTGCCAAGGAAGTTTGGAACCAGATTTCGTACGCTGCATGGCGTTGTGCTGACCCGGGTACCCAATACGATACTACTATTAATGAGTGGCATACCTGCCCTAATGGTGGCCGTATCCGGGCTTCCAACCCCTGCTCCGAATATATGTTTCTGGATAACACAGCCTGTAATCTGGCTTCTGTAAACCTCCGCAGGTTCTATGACGAAACCACGAATAGCATCGATGTGGAGGGATTTGAGTATACCTGTCGGTTATGGACAACCGTACTCGAAATTTCTGTTTTGATGGCACAATTTCCATCTAAAGAAGTTGCACAGCTTTCTTATGATTACCGCACCCTTGGACTTGGATATGCCAATCTCGGTTCTATGCTCATGGTTATGGGAATAGCTTACGATAGCGAAGAAGCAAGGGGCATTGCAGGTGCGATCAGCGCAATCATGACGGGCATCTCTTACAAGACCAGTGCAGAAATCGCGGGAGTTATGGGGGCATTCCCAAAATTTGAAGAAAACCGGGATGCCATGCTTCGTGTAATGCGCAATCACCGTCTCGCGGCTTATGATGCCGATGAATACGAAAATCTTGAAATAAAACCGCAGGGCATCAAGGCAAAATATTGTCCTGATTACCTTCTGAAATCCGCCACCAAGGCCTGGGATGATGCCGTGCAGTTAGGTGAAAAATATGGATACCGGAATGCGCAGGCAACGGTTATTGCACCAACCGGTACCATCGGACTTGTAATGGATTGTGATACAACCGGTGTGGAACCAGATTTTGCACTTGTCAAATTTAAAAAGCTTTCGGGTGGTGGATATTTTAAAATAATTAATCAATCTGTTCCGGCGGCTCTTAGAAATATGGGTTATGCAGAAAGGGAAATTGATTCTATTGTGAAATATGCTGTAGGAGCCGGAACTTTTGCCGGAGCACCGCATATCAATCATCAGACACTCAGTGAAAAAGGTTTTTTTGCTGAAGAAATTAAAAAGCTTGATAGTGCGGTAGCATCCGCTTTCGAAATTGGGTTTGTTTTCAACGTTTATAATCTCGGAGAAGAATGTTTACAAAGGCTGGGTTTCCAGGCAGAGCAATATTATAATTTCGAATGGAACCTTCTTGAAGCACTTGGTTTCAGTGATGATGAAATCGGAGAAGCCAATGATTATATCTGTGGCACAATGACAGTGGAAGGTGCTTCCTATTTAAAGAAGGAACACCTGCCTGTTTTCGATTGTGCTAACAAATGCGGAAAAATTGGGGAGCGCTTTATTCATGCCCATGGTCATATCCGTATGATGAGTGCTGTACAGCCTTTTATCAGCGGCGCAATTTCGAAAACCATCAACCTTCCAAATGAAGCCACTATAGATGAAATCGCTGACGCTTATCTTCTCAGCTGGAAACTGGCACTGAAAGCCTGTGCGCTTTATCGTGATGGCTCTAAACTTTCACAACCGCTTAGTAATAAATCTGATAAAAAGAAGAAAGCCGAAACAACTGAAGAAGTTAAAGCGAGCATTCCCAACGAACCCCTTCCTGCTATGGAACCTCATATTGTAGATATGAGCAAGCTGACCGTGCAGGAATTATTGGTTGAGGTTCAGAAAAGAGTTCAGGCTTCTCCGGATACAAAATTAAAAAGAGAACTGGCAACGATTGTTGAACGAAGAACGCTTCCTCCCAAAAGAAGAGGATTCACACAAAAGGCAAAAATCAACGGACAGGTAATTTTTCTAAGAACAGGAGAATATTCCGATGGCTCTTTGGGAGAAATATTTATTGATATGGCCAAGGAAGGGGCTACGATGCGAAGTATGCTGAATTGTTTCGCGATTGCCATTTCCATCGGACTTCAATATGGTGTTCCTCTGGAAGAATTTGTAGAGAAATTTGTATTCACAAGGTTTGAACCATCCGGTATGGTGGATCATCCCAATATCAAGAGCACGACATCCATCGTGGACTTCATCTTCCGTTCAATGGCTTATGAATATCTGGGCAGAACGGATCTGGTACACGTTCTAGATAAACCTGAAGTGATGAATACGGGCACGGCGGAATGGGACCAGCCTGTAACAGAACAGGAAAAAAAAACGCCAGAATTGAGTGAAGTTCGTATTGTAGCCAAACCTCCAGTTTCACTTGCGAATCCTGTGCAATCAAAAACATTTTCTAAAAATATGAAAGCTGAATCCGGCGGCCTCGATTCTGTAAATGCAGCTGCTAAAAGTATGCAAAGCGATGCGCCGGCCTGCAATACGTGCGGACATATTACCATTCGCAGCGGGACCTGTTATAAATGTCTGAACTGCGGAAACAGCATGGGCTGTAGTTAGTTTTTTTAAAATACTTTGGACGGTTTTACTTAACCATGAACCCCGTATTTCTATGCGGGGTTCTTTCATTTTAGCCAGCTCTGCTGGCTAAAATGAAATGTGGCGAATACGAGATTGTGAATAATGAGGAAAAGTGGAAGTTGAATTATAAATGATAATATTCAATTATTATTTAACGGTCAACGGCCAACGGTCAACCGTCATCGGTCTTCCCATTCCGGGAAAAATTCCCTCAGTTTGGCAGGGAAATTGGATATGTCTATAGCAATTTTATATACCCTGTAACCGTTTATTCTTAACCTCAAATGAAAACCATGAAAAAGATCCTGGCCCTTGCAATACTCTTAACCCTTTTGTATTCCTGCAACCGTTATGTGACGCCCTATGACGCTGCTACCCATCATTACAACAGTTGTAAGTACATGAGGTAAATTTCCGGCCTTTCGAATATCATCAATCATTGCTCTTCTTTGTACATTGTGTACCCAATGTACTGATATGAAAAAGCTTTGGTTGATTATCTTTTTTATACCCGTTCTATTTGCGGGTGCACAACAACTCCCCGGGCATGCTATTATTTCAGGACCCATGCTGGGTCAGGTGGAAATGAGGACGGCCAGATTGTGGCTGCAAGTCTCTACTGATATCAGTTCCGTGACTTTGAAGTATTGGAAGGAAATACAACCGGAAATAGGTTCCAGACAAATGATCGAAGAGAATATAAAAGGAGTATTCCCAAATGAATTCCATACCGTGAACTTTGAACTTAACGGATTGGATGTTAACACCCGTTACAAATACCAGTTTATTATAAATAATGTAATTGCTGCCTCGGGATCATTTAAAACCAAAGATCTCTGGCAATGGCGCAAACCTGCACCTGATTTCAGTTTTCTTACCGGTAGCTGTGCCTATTTCAATGAACCCGTATACGACAGACCTGGAAAACCTTATGGGGGTGATTCTCTTATTTTCGAAACCATGGCAAAAGATAGCGCCACATTTATGCTATGGCTTGGAGATAACTGGTACACGCGCGAAGCAGATTATGGTAGTGAATGGGGACTCTGGTACCGGGCCTCGCGCGATCGTGCGCAACCTGTTATTCAGCAATTGTTAAAAGCCATGCCGCAATACGCCATTTGGGATGATCATGATTTCGGTCCTGATAATTCGGGATTTTCTTATGGATTGAAAGACATATCACGGAATATTTTTATGAACTATTGGTGTAATCCATTTTATGGTGAGGACCAGAAAGGGACTTACTCACAGATTTCCTATAGCGACGTTGATCTGTTCTTGACAGACGACAGGTATTTCAGGAGTGCAGATGAAATGGAAGACAGTATAAATGGTAAACCAAATCCTGATAAGCATTTTTTTGGCGACAAACAATTGAATTGGATCGAAGATGCACTGGTGCAAAGCCCTGCAACATTTAAAATAATTGTGATTGGTAGTCAGACCCTGAATCCATACAGCTCCGAAGAAGGATTTTACAGATATAGTTATGAATATCACCAGCTGATGGATTTTTTAAACAGGACAAAAATTAAAGGGGTTCTGTTCTTGACAGGTGATCGTCATCACAGTGAAATAATAAAATTGGAAAGACCCGGGAATTATGATCTATATGACATCACAGTTTCGCCCTTTACGAGCGGAGTAGCCAAAGTGAAGGGGGTTGAGATAAATAATCCTTTCCGCGTTCCGGGCAGCCTGGTCGAAAAAAGAAATTATGCAAAAATTGGAGTGGAAGGAAAAAAGAATGAGCGGATCCTGAAAGTACAGATTAATGGAACTAATGGAGAAGATTTATATAAATGGAGCATTTCAGAAAACCAACTAATGCATTAAGATGATAATTTATTTTGAGTATGATAAGAAACAGGTGATGAGTGCTTTGAGGCATCACTTTATTTCAAGACCTGAAATAAAGTTTCTATTGATCATCGTAAACATTTTTACAATTCTGAGTGCTATACTTTTGTATTTACATAAAATTCAGCCTGTATCATTCCTGTTATTTTCCTTCTTATGGTTTATTTTACTCATTACCTTCTGGACCTTACTTCCTCTTAGTGTTTATAAGAGATCACAGACATTCCAGGATCAGTTCAGCATGAATATTAGTGATCATGAAGTTATATTACAAACGGAACTGGGATCACATGCCTGGGCATGGAAGGACTTTAGCAGCTTCCTCGAATCACCATTTTTTTTTCATTTATATTTCAATAGCAGGGCTTTTTTCCTGGTTCCCAAAGATGCATTTCCTGATCTTGAATCCCTGCAGGAAACGAGGAATCTTTTAAAACGCAAGCTTTTGAAGCCAAAAGCTTAACGCCTAATGTTACCTGTCAACTGTAATCTGTAAACAGTCATCTATAAAAATATGATCACATTTCTGAGTCAACCCTGGCCCTGGTATGTTTCAGGCCCGGCAATTGCCCTGATCCTTGCGATACTTCTTTTTTCAGGAAAGACTTTTGGATTTTCGGCTAATCTGTCGAATATCTGTTCAATGATGGGTCTTGGGAAACGTATAGATTATTTCAAATTTGATTGGAAAAAGCAGCAGTGGAATTTATTGTTTCTTGCAGGTTCCGTGATAGGAGGATATATTGCCGCACATTATTTGCAATCGAATCAGCCAATTTCACTTTCTAAATCGACTATAGAAGATCTGAAGAAAATGAATATTCCGTTCGATGGAAATATGGAACCCGCGTCCATTTTTAACTGGAGCTATTTATTCACCGGGAGGGGCTTATTATTATTTCTGGGAGGCGGATTTTTAATTGGGTTCGGAACGCGTTATGCAGGCGGTTGTACTTCAGGTCATGCTATTTCAGGTCTTTCTGCTCTTCAATTACCGTCACTTATCGCCGTGATTGGGTTTTTTATTGGTGGACTATTTACAACATTCATTCTTTTCCCGTTCATTTTTAAATAATGTTTCATGAAGCCAATTAAATATATTCTTACGGGCATTCTGTTTGGTATTATTATGACTAAATCTGAAGCAGTTTCCTGGTATAGGATTCAGGAGATGTTCCGTTTTCAATCCATATTCATGTATGGAATTATCGGTACTGCAGTTATATCCGGTGTCATTCTGGTTGCTGTCATAAAAAGATTCCGCCTTAAAGATACTGACGGGCTACCTATTCAATTTTCCAAGAAAGATAAACGCTGGAAAAAATACCTGATTGGCGGATCTATTTTTGGTATGGGCTGGGCTTTAACAGGTGCCTGTCCAGGTCCTATTTTCGTTTTACTCGGACAGGGCTACACAGTCATGCTAATGGTAATTGCCGGTGCGCTGGCGGGAACCATACTCTATGGAGCATTACGCAACCGGCTGCCTCAATAAAATAAGTTCTTTATTGTTTGTTAATTGCTGCGATCATCCTGTCTGCATCGGACTGTTGAAAATTCGTTAATCCTCCGTCACAGGTAAGTATATAAGAAGTTCCTTCCTTGTATACGTCCACTCGTTTAATCGTATAATCCTTGAATTCTGCCACATCACCATTATTGCCGGCTTTTAAAGCTGCAAGACCCTGCTGGAAGTACTTCAACTGACCCAGATCGCGGAACTTCAGGGTCTTAATAATTACAGAATTATTGTATTCCTGTGTGCGGAACTGAAGCACATAACAGGTATCTGTCGGTTTGGTGATTCTTTGCAGGCTGATTGGCCATGTACCCTGTCTGACATCAATGATATTAATGGTTGCTGAATTTACAATTTTAAATTGTGCCTTCATAACCAGCGGCGACAAAAGAATTAACAAAAGGAACTTTTTCATACAAACGTTTTGGATTTTTAGATGAAGAATTAATTTTGACTTGAAATAAAATTATTAATGATATATATCATCCGGTTAACCTGCGTCTCCTGGAAATTCGTAACAGCACCATCATAACTTAAAATATACCAAGAATTCTCTTTCTTAGTACCGACTTTTTTTATCGAATAATTCCTGAATTCAGCAACATCTCCATTATTGCCTTTTTTTAATGTAGCCAGCCCTTCTCTGAAATATTTCAATTGTTCCAGTGTTTCCAAATCCATGGTTTTAATAATTACAGCATTCATTATGGATTGGTCCCTGAACTGTATGGCATAACAGGTATCTGTATAGTAAATTACCCTTTGGAGATTTATAACCCATGGATCAGTTCGGACTGTCATCAAATCTATAGTAGGAAAATGCGCTTTAATTAGCGGGGTACCACTATGCGAATGGATGAAAAAGGAAAGGAGAACTAGTTGCTTCATAAGGATTTATTGGCCTTACCAGATAAATTATTTAACCAATTTTCACAATGAAAGGGAGTTTATCTATCAGAAAACGTTTGCTCAGGAAAAATATTCTCCCTCACTTAAAAATGATTGTTAAAACAGGCAGGGAATAAGGGTAATTACCTATAATTTATCCCTTAAACTAATTGAAAGAGTCATAATTGATTCATTTTGACAATATTTTGGCCATCATTAATAACCGATCGTGAATCGTTGTTTTATGAATTGGGGATTTTCGAGTTCATCTATGAGGGCAGCTGCATAATCATCAAAACTTATGGTACTGTTTCCTTTTTCATCAAATACCGGATTATCCTTTCCAATACGAAACTTCCCGGTGTGCGGACCGGGTTCAATAATAATTGCAGGACTGAAAAAAGTCCAGTCCAGGTCTTTTTCTCTTCGGAAAATTTCCAGTGATTTTCTCTGTTCATCTGCTCCCTTTCGCCAGGCTTCGGGAAAAGAGGGAGTATCGACCAATTGAAGTCCCGGTTCAACTTCAAGGCTCCCTGCACCACCCACATTGATGATACGTTTCACACCGGCTTTTTTAGCAGCGAAGATCAATGACCTGGCTATATTGCTGAATAAATGGTATGTTTCAGGTTTTTGCCAGTCAATGCCAAAAGCACTGATCAGTGCATCGTTCCCTTTTATTGCGGCAGCCAAAGCGTCTGAATCTAACGCGTCGGCCTTTACCCAGGTTAGTTTTTCATTTTTAATATTATTATCCGGATTTCTTGAAATCCCTGTAACTGAATGGCCACGGTTAAGCGCTTCCTGCAAAATTCTGGAACCAATTTTACCATTCGCTCCGATTAAAGCTATTTTCATATTCCTGTTTTTAAAATTTCAAATAATGATATAATGTTTTATTACAGTTTAATTGATTTTATTGTTTAAAATGGGTCATAACAAATCAAATTATCCGGTTTCGTCTCAACATTTACCTTTTTTGCCTCAATTTAATTTTGATTCAACCACGGTATAATATTTTTGGGACCATAAAAATTCCATTTCAAAAACAAACGTTATGAAAAAACTCATTTATCCTTTCATCGCTATGGTGCTTATAATTGGTTCTGCTTTTACGATTTTTAAAGCGCAGGACTGGAAAATAGCAGATACATCTTATGTAAAATTTGATGGAGGAGATCCTTCAGGTCAATTCGGTGGAATGAAAGGCACAATAAGTTTTGATCCAAATGACCTTACTAATTCAAAATTTGATGCTACTATTGATGTAACCACGATCAATACAGGCAATGGCATGAAAAACACGCATGCCAAAAGTGAAAAATGGTTTGATGCCGATAAGTATCCTTCCATAGAATTTGCATCTTCAGCCATTACAAAAACGGCTGACGGTTATGAAGCAAAAGGAATTCTTAGCATGCACGGAATACAAAAAGAAGTTGTCATTCCTTTTACCTTTCAGGACAATACTTTTAAAGGATCTCTTACAGTAAATCGTCTGGATTATAATATAAATACTGAGGAACCTAATCACGGTGCCAGCAGTTTTAAAGTGGATATTTCGGTCCCTGTTACAAAGTAAGCGAGTATGTTTAAAAGGATATTTTTTCATGGATTGATGGCCAGTTTGTTAACAACTCTGGCTGCCACCATTTACACTAGAATTTATTTTTTTGCAACTGAAACTGATTTCTCGAAAGTATTGGGATTACAACGAATAATAGGATTTAGTTTGCTTACTTGTATGTTGACTGTCCTGGTAAACTATGGTATGATCAGGTGGCTCAAAAGGAAAGGAGAAATCATTTTCAATTTTTTGTTTTCTGTTATCTCTTTTGCATGTGTAATGATACCTATTTCTGTTACACTGCCTTTAAGTGTACAGTTTCCCGAATTATTTCCTGGTCTTGCAGTGCCCATGGTTTTTTTCCCTGCTATAGCCTGGTATACTTTAAATCCTTTATTTCCCCGCAAACAACAAAACTGATCAATACAAAGTGGATTACAGCGGTTTAGTAGAATTTGTATATAAATAGAAGTCTAATAAAATTCGTTTTTTTCTGTACAATAAAGCACGTGTTCACTCAAAAAATGATCGGGAGGCAGCATTGGATGAATGAAACTGCCAATATTTTTTAATCCGATTTTTTGCATTACACGTTCTGAAGCCTTATTGTGAATAGATGTAAATGAATGAACTTTTTTAAAAGAAAATTTTTTAAAACCATAATTTAAACAGGCTAATGCGGCTTCAGTGGCATATCCCTTGTTCCATTCCGTAGTTTTAATACGCCAGCCGATTTCAATGCAGGGTGTAAAATAGTGTTCAAAATTGGGAATCATAAAACCGGTAAATCCTATAAAAGTTTTAGAATCCTTCTTTTCAAGAGCGTATAAACCAAACCCGTATTTCCTGAAATGATCTCTGATCCTTCGAATCGTTATTCGTGTTTCTTCAGGAGTATGCAGGGTTGAAATATATTTCATTACATCAGGATCCGCACACATTTCAATAAAGGGAATTGTATCTTCTTTCTTCCAATTTCGCAGCGTTAGCCGCTCTGTTTCAAAAATAACAGACATTATAAATGAATAAATTTAGATGGAAGTGGCCTCGCCAGGAATCGAACCTGGATCTGGAGCTTCGGAAACTCTTATACTATCCATTGTACGACGAGGCCTATTTGATCAACCCGGGAACATTGCTACTGAAGATTTTTACAGCTATAGCCAGCAATATTACACCAAAAAACTTACGTATGGCAACCATTCCGCCGGGACCGAGAATACGCTCTATTAAATTCAATGATTTTAAAACTACAAATACGATTACAAGATTGATAAGTATGGCAATGAGAAGCATACTCTCTTCATAATTCGCTTTTAATGATATAATCGTTGTGAGCGTTCCCGATCCGGCAATCAGGGGAAATGCAATTGGAACCACAACAGAAGAAGAAACTCCTTTTTCACTTTTGAAAAATTCTATCCCTAAAACCATTTCTAATCCGAGAATAAAAATTACAATAGATCCTGCAACGGCAAATGAATGAGTTTCCACTCCAAGGATATGAAGAAAGGGTTCGCCAAGATATAAAAAGAGGATCATCAGGCCGCCCGATATTAGGGTGGCCTTGAGTTCTTTTATGCCGTCCATCTTTTTCTTCAGTGATAAAAGAAGTGGGATAGAACCGACAATATCAATAACGGCAAACAGAGTAAAGGTTACCGTTAGCAACTCATTAAATCCTGTTTGCATGGTTCGTTAAGTTAAGATCTGATACCGGCGCAAAGATATTGAATCAGCCCAGATAGCTTATTGTTGAATTATTTGTGTTCTGATCGGACTGATTCCGGGAGATGTGGAAAAACTGAATTTCTTTTTTCCGGTTTTATCAAAACAATAAACTGTTCCTGAAGAAACATAGTCTTTAGCGTCTCCCACGTACACATCTCCGGTGGCAGGATCAATATCCAGTCCATATGGATTTACAATATTCGTTCCGTCAGTTACAAAAGATGGCCTCATCGCACTGAAGTCGTTGGGATTCAAAATGCCTACATTGGAGGCGCCCAGGTATCCACCTGTTGTAAT
>JABDDT010000087.1 GCA_013287475.1 Bacteroidota bacterium | reverse complement strand
TTTTTTTTCATCATTTTGCCTCAGGCGCTTTTCCGTGTCTTTAATATAATAAGCAAGACCGGGAAAACGATTATTCAATTCATTGACTGTTTTGAACTTAACCAGTGCATCTCTGTAAAATCCGCGGTCATAAAAAACCACTCCGTCGCCGAATAGCCTGGAAGATTCACTTGGGTTTGCTGAAATGCCGGCACTATCAAGATATTCTTCCAAAATCGAAACAGGTATCGCAAAATTTAATCCAGCTGCCAGACCACCACTGTTTTCAAGGCTGCCAAATGTAGTAAGACCAACAACTTCCCCCTTTTCATCGCAAACCGGTCCGCCGCTGCTACCCCTGTTAATATTTGCATCCATCTGGATAAGAGGCCAACCACCAACAGAATTCTTAAGCGCACTTACAATACCTGTTGTAAGCGTTGGCTCATTTGCAGATTCTGTAGATACAAAATTATTATTGGTAACCGGACCGGGAAATCCATACACAAATAACTGTTCTCCTACTCTAGGAAGTTCGTCCTGGGCAATTGTCAAAGTAGGCAGCGTGCTGTCGCCGTCCATTTTGAGGATGGCAATATCTTTACCCGGCATGGGCTGCCCTTTTATAATCACCTGGGCAGATTTTTTTATGGAACCTGTTTTCCCACTGTCTGTATCTACACTGTATTCGATATAAATTTCTTTCCTAAGGTCATAAAGTGCCATGGAAAACAAACGCGCATATACTGAAGCGTAAGTATTGTATAAAATCGATTTTTGTTGTTCAGAAAACCTGGTCGCCCATGCATTTTCCAGCGCTGAGATATTGGCATCTGTAATCTGCTGAAAGGCAGAAAGAAAAAAACTGACGCCTGATAAAAGCATTGTCCCTGTCAATCAGGTGACAATTGGTGGCTACATATCCGTCTCCTGTAACCAGGAATCCGGTTCCGCTGGATGTAATTTCTTCCGGCTCCTTAATATAATCCAGTGAAGCCTTAAAGAAGAGGTTAGGATGGCTGTTGATTTCCTTCAGTACAATATTCAGTTTCTCTTCCGGAGTATAAATCACGCCAATGCTGTCAACTTTGTGTATGGAATCCACCAGTTGGTTGAAATGTCGGGAATCCAGCTGCATTTTATTAATATACACGTCTGCAGAAAAAACGGTTTTAACCATAACCACACCTGGCCGGTTTACCCCGTAATTCTGGATGGCAGTTAACTGTTGCGCATAGGACCCGAACGGCACTGACAACAGCATCAGTATTCCGGTTATAAATGTCCCTAAATGTGAAGTTCGGCTTTTCATAGTAAGGTCTTCCCCTTATATAAAACCATAAAAGGGCTAACTTGTTGTTGTTTAAAGGTAAACTTTTTCTATGTCATCCAAACCTGCGCCCCTGGCAGAACGGCTTCGTCCTGAATCACTTGACCAACTTTTGGGTCAAAAACATCTTACAGGAAGGGGCAGCATCCTTCGAAAAGCCATTGAAAACGGTAAAATCCCATCCATGATCCTCTGGGGTGCTCCGGGAACCGGTAAAACGACGATCGCCAATATTATTGCTCATACGCTGGGTTCCCCATTTTATACCCTCAGCGCCATTTCTTCGGGTGTAAAGGAAGTCAGGGAAGTGATTGAAGAAGCGCGGCTGAAGGAAAATACCATCCTTTTCATAGATGAAATTCATCGATTTAACAAGGGTCAGCAGGATGCATTGCTGGGAGCAGTGGAAAAAGGCATCATAACCCTGATCGGTGCAACAACAGAAAATCCTTCTTTTGAAGTGAACAGCGCTCTTCTGAGCCGTTGCCAGGTTTACGTTTTAAAGCCACTCGGAAAAGAAGAGCTCACTGATCTGTTGCAGTCTGCCCTGAAAAAAGACAGTCTTCTTAAAAAACGAAAAATAGAATTGAAAGAAACGGAAGCCCTGATCAATATTTCAGGCGGTGATGCGCGTAAACTGCTCAATCTTCTTGAACTCGTAACTGATGCGCAGACGGATCCGCTCATTATTACAGATGAATTAGTGATGGAAGTAGCCCAGCAAAAAATTGCCCTGTATGATAAAAAAGGGGAACAACATTATGATATCATATCTGCATTTATAAAATCCATGCGGGGAAGCGATCCGAATGCTGCTGTGTATTGGCTGGCGCGGATGATTGAAGGCGGCGAGGATGTGAAATTCATCGCCCGCCGGATGCTTATCCTTGCCAGTGAAGATATTGGGAATGCAAATCCAAATGCATTACTGCTCGCCAATGCCACATTTGATGCTGTAAGTAAAATCGGGTATCCTGAATCCCGGCTCATTCTCTCCCAGTGCGCCATATACCTCGCAAGCTCAGCCAAAAGCAATGCTTCTCTTGTTGCGATCAGCGAAGCACAGGATATGGTGAAAAAAACCGGCGACCTGTCTGTGCCATTACATATCCGGAATGCCCCTACACGTTTAATGAAAAATATGGACTACTCCAAAGGATACGAGTACAGTCACTCTTACGAAAATAACTTCACTCCGCAGGAGTATCTTCCGGATGAGATTAAAGGAAATACATTTTATGATCCGGGGAAGAATGCCAGGGAAGAAGAAATCAGAAAACACCTGAAGAATCTTTGGAAGGAAAAATATAAATACTGAAGGACAAGTGTGGTAGTGTGGAAGTGTGGTAGTTAAGATTTTTATGTTATATTCTTCTTGGTTGTAATAATTATGGCGGACAGTATTGCTAAAATCTCTTTTATATCATTTAACATCTTTTGTGGAACTTCAAAATCAGAAATTCGTTCGCATAAGGATAACCAATACAATGTTTCGCTTGCTTCTTTTGAAGCTATCTTCATTTTATGAATAAAGTCCAATTTACTTTCTGCGTATTGAGCTTCGAAAACGTTAGCGCCGATAGAAGTTGCGGATCTTTTAAGCTGTCTGGCAATATCAAATTCTTTTTTGCTTATAAGAACTCTGTTATACATTATTATGTCAATGGAAAATGCTAAAGTCATTTTTACAATCGGCCCTTCCTGCATATTGAAAAGTTTGGAAATTAAGGGAATGTCCAAACTTATTATATTAAGAGAAATGAAAAAGAAGATTTCACCTTAAAATTGATGTTTTTTAACTACCACACTTCCACACTACCACACTACCACACTTATTAAAATATGAACTGGATTCTGAAACCATTTGACGACCTTACTCCAAAAGAACTCTATAAAATTTTACAACTCCGCAATGAAGTTTTCATAGTCGAACAGAACTGTCCTTATCAGGATTGTGATAATAAGGATATTTATGCCTGGCATTTAATGGGTATGATGGAAGACAGATTACTTGCTTATTCCCGGCTGCTTGCTCCCGGAATTTCCTATCGTGAATCTTCGATAGGCCGCATAGTAAGTTCCCCTTCGACACGTAAAACAGGCATGGGAAAAAAAACTCATGCAGGAAAGTATCGAACAGATCAGAAATCTTTTTCAAACAGATACTATTCGTATTGGTGCTCAACTATATCTCCAAAAATTTTATGAATCATTCGGATTCACAAGAGATGGTGACATCTACCTCGAAGATAATATTCCACACATAATAATGTTGAAAGAACCAAAATGAAACTGAATTCCAGTAATTGGAATCAGTCTCAATAATATAGTTTATCCTGTTTACACCATATAAAGAATAATTCCCGTTCTTGTATAGTAACTGATTTTTATTTATTTTAAGAACGAAATCCAAACCTTCGAAAACTAAATCGATATTCCATGAAAACAGGTTTACACTCCATATGGAAGTGTTTGTGCTCACTAGTCATTGGACTGGTATTTTATAACTCTTCCTATAGTCAGCTTTCCGCTGGCAATTATTTTGAAGCAGGCGTTACAGTTGGTCCCATGGTATTTCTGGGTGATCTGGGTGGACATTATGGTGTAGGTACCGGATTTCTGAAGGACTACAATATGAACGCCACGAAAATCGCTTATGGTTTTTATGTAGCTGCTCATCCCAATGAATTATTAGGTATACGTCTCTCTGCAAACTTTGGAAGTATTGAAGGAGATGATAATTTTATTACAAACAAAGGCGGAGAAGAAGTAAACAGGCTTAACAGAAATCTGGATTTCAAGTCTTCCATTTCAGAAGCCAACCTGATGTTTGAATTATATCCAACGGTATTATTTGAGGACCAGCCAACTGAACAAACAGGGAGATTAAGACCCTATGGTGTACTTGGTATCGGGGTATTTCATTTTAATCCCATGGGTCAGTATGTAGATCCGAATACGTCACAGACAACCTGGGTTTACTTGCAGCCATTGCATACAGAAGGTGAAGGGTTTTTACCTAACAGACCCAACTATTCACTTACCCAAATTAATATTCCAATGGGTGTTGGTATGAAGTATTATATTAATGAATCTGTAAACTTCAGTCTGGAATTGCTTTACAGAAAAACATTCACAGATTATATTGACGATGTGAGCACAACCTATGTGGATCCTGCTGTGCTGGCAGCCAATCTTCCTAGTGGGACCGCCCAGATAGCTATTGCAATGGCAAATAAAAGCCCATTGCAGGGAATTCCCGGAAGTGGATATAATCCTGGTGATAAAAGAGGAGACCCGTCACAAACTGATGCTTATTTCACCCTTGGCCTGAAATTGGGGATTCGTTTGGGAACAGACCACTCTTATGACAATTCGACAAGATGCCCATCGCTGAGGTATTAAATATTTTTTGTTGATCCGTACCCTTTTTTTTACCCTATGATGAAAACTATACGCGCAAACATTTCAGGAAAAACGAGGAAGGCTATTTTGCCACTGGCTTTCATAACAACCAGCCTCGTATCTTATGCAGGAGGATCATTACCTGTACCAAATGCAGTGATGATTACAAAAAATCTGAATAATAAAAAGCATAAGGTTCGGCTTTTTACCGCTTCAGATAATAAAACTCTTTTGTTTACAGTGGATGGTGTAGAAGGGAAACAATATACCTTATTTGTTTTTGACCTGGAAGGCAAACTCATTTTGCAGTCTGCTATAAGAAACCGTGAAACCGGTATCCTGCCGGAAATCAATGCAGGCAATTATCTGTATGAAGTTCTGGTGAATGATTCAAAGATTGAAAACGGTCAACTGAAAATTAAATAACCCTTATCGCAACCCAATAAGCAGTAGGAGAATTGGTAAAATCTATTATCCGAAGGTTGTAAAACCTGATCCGTTCCCTATTATTTAGTACCCAAACGGTTTTATTAATAACTCCTGCTTCCCTTATTGGATTTATATATTTTGGTCTACCCAATATCCTCAGCAGCCGGCGATGAGTAATTGCCGGCTGTTAGTTTTTTTTGGTAGATGATTGACAGTTGACCGATTTCACTATTACACTACCACACTTTATTTCATTTCCTGCTTTAAAAACTTTGCGGTAAAACTGCGTTTCACAGCAACCAGTTCCTCCGGTGGGCCTTCAAATAAAATTTCTCCTCCTCCGTCTCCGCCTTCCGGACCGAGGTCAATTAAATGATCAGCTACTTTAATCACATCCATATTATGTTCTATAACAAGGACCGTATTCCCCCGGTCAACCAGTTTATTCAATACATCCAACAGATGGCTGATATCTTCAAAGTGCAGACCGGTCGTCGGCTCGTCCAGTATATAAAATGTCTTACCCGTTTCACGTTTGGATAATTCCGTCCCAAGTTTTACACGCTGCGCCTCTCCTCCGCTCAGTGTTACCGCTGACTGTCCCAGCGTGATATAGCCCAGTCCTACTTCCTGTAATACTTTTATTTTCCTGTACAGGTAAGGAACATTAATAAAAAACTCCACCGATTCGTCCACTGTCATATCCAGCACGTCACTGATCGATTTCCCTTTGTATCGAATCTCCAGCGTTTCGCGGTTATATCTTTTGCCATTACATTTTTCACAATGCACATATACATCTGGGAGAAAATTCATTTCAATTACACGCATTCCGCCTCCTTCACATACTTCACAACGGCCGCTTTTTACATTGAATGAAAACCGCCCTGCAGTATATCCGCGGATTTTGGCTTCAGGTATGGAAGCAAAGAGTGTTCTGATATCCGTGAAGAATCCGCAATAAGTTGCCGGATTACTTCTGGGTGTACGCCCAATAGGAGACTGATCTATTTCTATAACCTTATCAATATTTTCAAGTCCTTTAATACTTTTATATTCAAGCGCTCTCCCTTTGGATCCATATGCGTGATGACTCAATATCGGATAGAGTGTTTCATTAATCAGGGTAGATTTACCACTGCCACTTACACCTGTAACGACAATAAATTTCCCAAGCGGAAACCGTGCATCAACATTTTTTAAATTATTCCCCTTTGCTCCTTTCAGATCCAGAAATTTTCCATTCCCCTTTCTTCTTTCTGCAGGAAGAGAAATCTTTCGTCGCCCGTTGAGATAATCTGCTGTAATTGTATTCAGTTTAAGCATGCTCGCAGGTCTTCCCTGTGCAACAATCCGGCCTCCGTGAAATCCTGCTTTTGGTCCGATATCGACCAGGTAGTCAGCTGCCATCATGATTTCCTTATCATGTTCAACTACAATAATACTGTTTCCTATATCCCTCAGATTTTGCAAGGCAAGAATCAACCGCTGGTTATCCCGCTGATGTAAACCGATACTGGGTTCATCCAATATGTATGTAATGCCCTGTAATTGCGATCCGATCTGAGTGGCCAGCCTTATGCGCTGGGATTCGCCACCGCTCAATGTTCTGGTGGGCCGGTTCAGGGTAAGATATGTGAGACCGACATCCAGCAGAAATTGCAAACGTTCACGTATTTCTTTTAAAACATCCTTAGCAATTGCATTCTGTTTGTTATTAAGCCTTTTTTCAATATCATTAAACCAAATAGAGAGTTTGTCAAGATTTACATTACTGAGCTCAGCGATATTTTTTTTGTCAACCCGAAACCAGAGGCTTTCTTTTTTAAGTCTTGCTCCTCCGCATGAATCGCAGATCCTGAGTTCCATATATTTCTCAACCCATTCATGCAGCATGTCGTTGCTGGATCCGTTAAACCATCTTTTTAACATGGGTACCAGGCCTTCATATTCAGTACTGGAAACCTCTGTTTCATTTTCATCAATATTTAAAATCTCTTCTGAAGCCCCTTCAGGAGTGCCGTATAAAATCAGGTTAAGGCCTTTTGCAGGCATTTCTTCAATCGGTATATCGAGACTGAACTTATATTTCCTCGCAAGTTTCTGAACCTGGGTAAAAGTATAAGCTTCTCTCTCTCCGCCAAGAGGCAGAATTCCTCCCTCATTCACGGATTTCTTTTTATCAGGTATGATCGCTTCGAGGCTGATGCGATAAACCGATCCCAGTCCTTTGCAAACAGGGCATGCACCATATGGCGAGTTAAATGAAAAACTATTCGGCGAAGGTTCTTCGTAACTGATGCCTGTTTCATCGCACATCAGTTGTTTACTGTATTGTACAACTTCGTTACTATCATTGATCAATAAAAACATTAGTCCCTTCCCCATTTGAAGTGCGGTCTGAACACTCTGGCTCATACGTATTTTCATATCGGCTGTTACTGCAAGCCGGTCTATAACAACTTCGATATCATGAATTTTATACCGGTCAATCTGCATCCTGGGAACCAGATCTTTTACTTCACCATCTACACGTACTTTCACAAAACCCTTTTTGCGGACGTCTTCAAAAAGTTCACGATAATGTCCTTTTCTTCCACGTACCAGTGGAGAAAGAACTGATATTTTCCTGCCGTTGAATTTTTGAAAAATATTTGCGACAATTTCTTCCTCACTAAATTTTACCATGCGCCTGCCTGTATTATAGGAATAGGCTTCCCCGATCCGCGCATATAAGAGCCTTAGAAAATCGTACACTTCAGTTACGGTTCCAACTGTGCTCCGTGGATTCCTGTTCGTGGTTTTTTGTTCAATAGAAATTACCGGACTCAGCCCCGTGATTTTATCCACATCGGGCCGTTCCATATCACCAATAAACTGCCGGGCGTATGCGCCAAAACTTTCCATGTAGCGACGTTGGCCTTCAGCATAAATCGTATCGAAAGCAAGGGATGATTTTCCACTTCCGCTGATTCCGGTAATGACCACCAGCTGGTTTTTTGGAATGGAGATATCGATATTTTTGAGATTGTGCTCCCTGGCACCAAACACTTCAATCATTTCTTCCCTTCCGGTATCAGACGGGTTTTTCTTCTCCATTATTTCAATCATTTCTTCGCCGGTTTCCGGAGACGGACTATGCTGTTCAATCATAATAAGTTGGAATCGCTAAAGGTAATAACAAAACAGGAGGCCGCTTGTTCCCCCAAGGGAGGTACCATTAAGAAAAATTAATTTTTGAAATTTGAAGTCCGGGATTATCTTTGGGCCTGTTCTTTTACAGCTTATCAAGAAAGGCTGAGGGTAATGGCCCTGTGAAGCCTTGACAACCTGTCCCGCTATAAACGTGACAAGGTGCCAACTCCATCCGCCAACTGGCGGACAGATAAGTCAGATACTGCTACCTAATACTCATCATATTAAGAGCTCTTCTGACCTTCGGAAGAGCTTTTTTATTTTAATGCAGTGATGCGGTGAAGTAAAGTTCTTTCGGGCGTTTTCTTTTTAAGCATATTTTATTCACCCAAAAAATGCCTAAAAGGCAGGAGGATTATTTTATGCAGGAAACAACAGAATTCATTCACAGTATTCCGGTTGATCCACTCACCGGAGCGGTTTCGGTGCCCATTTATCAGACTTCCACTTTTGTTCAGGAATCTCCGGGCGTTCACAAAGGGTATGATTATGCGCGAAGCAATAACCCTACACGGTCTGTATTGGAAAATCTGATTGCAGGACTTGAAAAAGGAGCCCGCGGACTCGCATTCGCCAGCGGATTGGCGGCCATAGATGCTGTTTTGAAATTATTGAAGTCTGGAGACGAAATTATTGCCGTGGATGATATCTACGGTGGAGCATTCCGATTATTCGAGCAGGTATATAAAAAATTCGGGGTCCGGGTTACTTATGTTGACGCTGGCAATCCGGAAAATATTTTTAATGCATTAAATGAAAGTACCAGGCTGATCTGGCTTGAAACTCCGAGCAATCCTACTCTTAAAATAGCCGATATCGCTGCCATAGCAGCCATTGCGAAAGCATGCAGCTGCCTCTTGTGTGTGGATAATACTTTCGCCTCTCCTGCTCTTCAAAAGCCCATTCAGCTGGGGGCGGACATTGTAGTGCATTCGGCAACTAAGTACCTTGGCGGACATAGCGATCTGATTGCAGGTTTGATTGTTACTGCCACTGAAGAGCTTGGTGAAAAAATAAGATTTTACCAAAATGCCGCAGGCGCCATATTAGGGCCTTTTGATTCCTGGCTTGTAATAAGGGGTATGGAAACCCTTTCCCTCCGGATGAAGCAACATTGCAGCAGTGCAAAGCATATCGCTGAGTTCCTTCAGAATCAGCCGGAAGTTGACAGAGTTTTTTATCCGGGACTGTCTGACCATCCTAATCATTCAGTTGCTAAAAGGCAGTCACGGGGATTTGGGGGTATCGTGTCTTTTACTTTGAAAGAAGATAGTCTGGCAGAAGCCCGGAGATTTGTAAGTTCTACAGAATTATTTAAACTGGCAGAAAGCCTGGGAGGCGTAAAGAGCCTTATCAGTCATTCTGCAGAAATGACTCATAAAACCATTCCCCCGGAAATAAGAAGGGCCGCAGGTGTTCATGACAGCCTCATCAGGCTTTCAGTTGGATTGGAAGATGCAGAAGATTTAATCACGGATCTTCGCAACAGTTTTGACCGGTTAACTGTTAGGACAAACAAATATTCTCATCGTTTCGAAAATTGTTAAAAATAATATGGACGCACATAAGCAACTCAGGATTGGATTATTTGGATTTGGGGTGGTGGGAGAAGGACTTTACCGCATTCTGCAACAGACACCTTCACTCAGGGCAACAATAAAAAAAGTATGTATCAAACATCCCGGCAAGAAAAGAAACGCACCGGAAGATCTTTTTACGACTGATAAATTTGAACTCCTGAATGATCCTGACATCAATGTGATCGTGGAAGTTATTAATGAAACAGAACCGGCATTTGATATTGTTACGACTGCGTTGAGAAATGGCAAGGACGTGGTCAGTGCCAGCAAAAAAATGCTGGCCGAACACCTTCCTCAATTACTGGAACTTCAAAAAGAAACCGGGCTTTCAATTTTGTATGAAGCGGCTGCCTGTGCATCAATCCCTGTTATCCGAAACCTGGAAGAATATTACGATAATGATCTGCTGCATTCCATGCGAGCCATTGTAAACGGTTCCACGAATTTTATCCTGACGAAAATGTTTGAAGAAAAACTCGATTTCAAACAGTCATTATTAATGGCACAGCAACTTGGATTTGCAGAAAGCGATCCTTCACTTGACGTGGAAGGTGTCGATGCCGTGAATAAATGGACGCTCCTGCTGGCTCACGCTTATGGAATCATTTCAGATCCTAAAAATATTGTATATAATGGAATACAGCATATTCAGGCCGGCGATGCAACAGTGGCATCAGAGAAGCATTATGAAATCAAGCTTGTTGCCCAGGCAAAGAAATTACTGAATGGCAAAGTAGCGGCTTTTGTACTTCCTCAATTTGTAAAACCCGACGATCACCTGAGTTTTGTAAAGAATGAATACAATGGTGTAGTTATCGAAAGTGGTTTCGCCGACAAACAATTTTTCTACGGAAAAGGTGCAGGAAGTTTTCCGACAGCCTCAGCAGTGCTCAGCGATTTATCTGCGCTTCGTTACCAGTACAGATATGAATACAAAAAACTATATCACCATGCACCTCTCGAATTAACTGACGACTTCTATATAAAAATATATGTCAGCTTTGACGATTGGTCTTATATCCCCAAGGAAAAATTTGAATGGATTGAAGAATGGCACGCCGAGAGCGACCGAAAATATCTGATCGGCGTTATCTCCTTTAAGGAATTACAAAATTCAAACTGGTGGCGCGAAAACAAAACCTCATTGATATTAACTCCAGAGCCGATTATCGAAGATGTTGAAATACGGAAGCTGAAGAAGAAGAGTCTGGAGCTCGCGGGAATAACTTAACGCTGAACGCTCAACGCTTAACGCGTAACGCTCAAGGCAAATTGGAAATACATTTATTGAAGTAGTTATGAAAATGATATTTCATTTCTAATTCGGATGCATCTTTAAATGCTTTAAGCCTTACGCTTTATGCCTTAAGCTTATTAATATTCCAATCCTGAAAATAAATGCACCGGTATGATTAATCCCGTTCTGACTTTCCTTTTGCAGATCAATAAAACCATAATTACCACCGCCTTCGGCGAATACAGACATCGAGTTGAATTGATATAACACACCAAGATTTCCTTCAATGCCAAAGTTTCCCTTGTGTAACTGATTTTTAATATTACCTGTACTGTCAAATTGAACAGTTACATGACCTACCTGTTGTGTTTCATTTTTATCGAAATATACTTTACTCGATCCGGAAGCTGAAGCATCGGCAGATATCAGCAGTCCGCCAAAAAATCCACCATCAACATATAATTTCCAATAACCAGAACTACCCAGATTCATACTGTACTTTAGC
>JABDDT010000086.1 GCA_013287475.1 Bacteroidota bacterium | reverse complement strand
ACCCACCCTGTTTCTTTAATTGAACCTGAACCCTTACTTTTGCAACCCGGTGAAAGAGTTCGGGGCGTAGCGTAGCCCGGTCATCGCGCCTGGTTTGGGACCAGGAGGTCGCAAGTTCGAATCTTGCCGCCCCGACGATATACTTCTTAAAACCCCTGATTTTACAGGGGTTTTCTATTTTTATCAAAGAATTTTTAGCGAACTGTCTCAAGCTTACATCTGGTTTTATTTTCCATCTTATCGGCGAATATTTCTGAGCTCTGCAAAATCTCAGGAACCTTATAGGGTAGTTATAGGAACCTTACAGGAACCCTTCCCTGGTATGATAAGGCATTGACAATAGACAGACAAGGGCCTGACAATGGGTCAAATTATTTAGTCTGTTAAATACAACAGATTGGCATTTAATAAACACTGATATTAGTTGCAGGAATAGCCGGTCATCAATACCTTGAATTATCATTTTTGTTGAATTTTAAATTATTTTATGCTGGGAATAAATATACCTGCGCCAGATTTTGAAATGGACGCGCTGCCCGATAAGAAACTTGCTTTACATGATCTTAAGGGCAAAAATGTGATACTGGCTTTTTATCCGGCAGACTGGAGCCCGGTGTGCAGCGACCAGATGGCTCTTTATAACGAAATGCTGCGTTACTTCAGAAAATATAATGCGGATCTCTTTGGTATTTCTGTTGACGGGAAATGGTGCCATGCGGCATTCCGCGAAGCCCGGAACCTGCATTTCACATTATTGGCTGATTTTGAACCCAAGGGCGGAGTTGCCAGGAAATATGGTGTCTACAATGAAAAAGCTGGTCGCAGTGAGAGAGCACTTTTTGTTTTAGATCACGATGGCATCATACGTTGGAGTTATCTCTCTCCGGTTGGAATCAATCCCGGAGCCGATGGCATTCTGGAAGCACTCGAAAAGATTGCAGGTTAAAATTAACTCCCGTCTGCCTGGCTACGCTCTGGCGGGCGTTGCGCTACCACACCAGCACACTTTCACACTTGGTTTAAAATTTTCCTCGCCCTGCTGCGAAAAGCCGGTGTTTCAAACTCCCAGCGTGCTTCGATAACCGTTTTGATTTCAGGAAGTATTTCCGGATATATTTCTGCCAGATTCGAGAGTATGCTAAGGGAAAATGCTTTTACTGCAACAGCTTCCTCAGGATTGTTTATGAATTGAAAACAAATGTCCATGAGCTTTCCATGAAATCGTTTTGGAATTTCAACAAATTGAAGAAGTCTTACGATATTTCTTCTAGCTGCCGGATGTGCATTTGAATCAGACAACTGATCAATAAATTTTTTAAAATAAGGTTTAGCAAGAATCGGATGTTTCCTGATGCAATAACTCATTGGCCATGCTGCATGCTGGGTAAGTCTGTATTCTCCTTTAAAAAATAATTTCATCAGTTCAGCAAATCGTAATTCCTTATCACCGATGTATTTTATGATACGGTTGCACTGAACTAAGGCTTGACTTTTCAGAAGTTCCTTCTCCAGGTTCATTTGTCCTATTTAGATCATTCCTGAAAGATCTATATTTCATCAGAAAGCCAGATCTTTAATCATCATATGCGAAACACGACAAAACTAAAACAGATTTTATTGAAATATGATGTGGATTTATCTATGGACGAAGAAAACCTGATGAAACTCACCCTGGTAGATAAAATCACCGGAAGCCTCGCCTTTTTTGAACACAGTTCTTACAGCCAGTTACTAAGCAAGAGTTATTCATATTTTGTTAAGGAATTGAAAAAGGAGATCCCTAAAAGCAAAAAGCTTAAAGGCTAAAACTAAATTCAATTCCTAATTTGCAAATCACAAATTAATTCCCGTCAACCGTCAACCGTCAACCGTCAACCGTCAACCGTCAACCGTCAACCGTCAACCGTCAACCGTCAACCGTCAACCGTCAACCGTCAACCGTCAACGTTTAACAACCAGCACCTGAAAAGTACCTGGCACAACTGGCGGGCGGGTTCCAGGTGTTGAATTCTTTTGGAATTCTGCTGCCGGTAAATAAACAGTATGTGTTTTTGGATCTATTGCACTCGTCCTTGCACTTGCCTTGGTAACCACATTTTCTAACAGTGCATATTCTCCTTTTGCGGTTTCATGTACTATACTGAGCACTCCTTCTCCGCAACTCGCAAATGCAAAACCTAATGAAGGATCGAATACAACTCCGTCACATCCATTTCCAATTGTAACCCTGGCGATAACTTTCCCTGCCGACGCATCGAGTACGACGAGTGTCTTTTCGCAACCAGCAAACAACCGATTATTTTTTAAGTCAATTGCCAGCCCTGTTGGTCCTTCAGAAGGGGCCAGTGGCCAGCGGTTTAAAACGGCATGCGAACTGATATCGACTGAGATAATTTCATTTTTATCTTCAATATTTACAAATATTTTTCCCTTCCCATCGGATACAGCAGTTTCAGGTTTGCCACCCACAGGAATGGTTGCTACGAGTTTTTCTGTAGACGGGTCTATTAAACTTAGATCATTACTGCGCCCATTGCATGTGATGATAAGTTTTGAGAAATCGTCGTACATGATCGCATCGGGATTGGTTCCTGCAGCAATCTGGCCCAATACCTGGTTTGATTTCAAGTCGAAGACTGAAATATTATTTAGTCTGCCATTACTGGTATATCCTTTGCCAAGGGAAGGAACAAATGCTATTCCATGTACACCTGTAGTATTGGGGATGACTCCTATAGAATCCCCGGAAGTTGCATCCAGCACATTTACCTGGGTGCCGTGAGAAACATAAAGCCGGTTATTATCTGGTCCGACTGCGATATAATCCCATCCACCCGAACTGGCAATATGAAAAATATTGGCAACATGAAATCCACTACTGGTCTGGGCATTGAGATGACCAGAACTCATGGTGATAATCATAATCAGGAAACTAAAAAATCTTAAAATAGAAGAGTGTTTTTTCATATACTTTATTTTAAAAAATAATTAAACAATGTCCGGATATTTTTCAGATCGCCGGTAAACAAGTCTCAATATGCTTGGAAGCACAATCAGCAGTAAGGGAATGGCCGCTATGAATCCTCCAATCACAGCAATGGCCAGGGGACGATGCAACTGCGCACCAGCGCCGATGCCCAGGGCCAGGGGCAATAAGGCGATGATGGCGCCAAAAGCAGTCATTAGTTTGGGCCTGAGACGTGTTGATATGGAATAAATCACAGACTCATCAACTGATTTACTCATCCTGGCTTCCCTGAATTGAAGAATAGTGAATATGGCGTTTTCTGCTATAATACCGACGATCATGATCAGTCCCGTATAACTTCCCACATTCAGCGGTGTATTCGTAATAAATAATGCCAGGTAACTGCCCGAAATTCCCAAAACAGAAATAGCAAGAATGATAAAGGCAAGTCTGAATTCCCTGAATAAAAAAAGAATAACACCAAAAACAAGCAGGCTGGCAGCTATAAGTATTAGTAACAATTCCTGAAACGATTTCTGCTGTTCTGCAAATGATCCGCCATATACGATATGGTATCCCTGAGGTAAATTAATTTTTGCATTTATTTCTTTCTGGATATTTTTTATTACAGACCCAAGGTCGCTGTTTTCAAGACGGGCAGTAACGACGCCCATGGATTGTAAATCCTGTCGCTGGATTTCTGCATCTCCCGGATTTACCGTTACAGTCGCCAGCGAATTAATGGGATTTAATTTTCCATTCGGTAAAAAAATCTGCCATCTGGAAATATCAGCAATATTCCTGCTCCGGCTGTTTGGATATACCATTCGTATCGGCGTCAGTTGTTCTTTCTCCAGCATATCTCCTACCGTATTCCCTTCCAGATAGTTTTGAACCTGGTACTGAAACCCGGCAGGCGTTATTCCAAACTGCGCCAATTTACTATAGTCGGGTGTAATCGTCAGTGAAGGCCCTGCAATCACAATCCCATTGAAAACATCCGCCGTGCCTTTCACGGATGAAACAACATCCGCAACCTGATTAGAAAGCTGATGTAACAGTTCCTGGTTGTCACCAAATATTTTTACTTCGATCGGCTGAACGGAAGTCATCAGATCTCCCAGCATATCTGTAATCACCTGTCCGAAATCTATACGCAATGCAGGCTGGGATGCTTCCACTTTTGACCTGATATCAGAAATTACCTGATCAGTGGTCCGGTTTCTATTAGTTTTTAATTGAATAAGATAGTCACCGGTATTAGGTTCTGTTATGAAGAATCCCATTTGGGTTCCCGTTCTTCTTGAATAGGCAGAAACCTCCGGAACCGTTTTAATTATTTTTTCAACCTCCTTCAGAATACGATCAGTTTCTTCCAAAGAAGTACCCGGAGGGGATGCATAATCCAAAACGATACTTCCTTCATCCATTTCGGGAAGAAAACCCGTCTCCAGTCTTGGGAGAACATAAAATATTGAACCGGCGAATACAACAATCAGAATGAAACTAATCCAGGGACGAAATATAAAAAATGAAACCCAGGCTTGCTTTTTTAACGGATGTGCTTTGAAATGTCTTCCTGGCTTTTTCTTCGATAGCATAAGATAGACCACGGGTAAACCGATCCATGTTACAAAAAATGAACAAACCAGGGTTATGATCATTGTATCGGTCAGTATTTTAAAATAAGCACCGGCCACCCCGCTCATAAGTACAAAAGGGAAAAAAATCACGATGGTGCTGAGTGAGGATCCTACCATGGCTGGTAACAGGTAATGAATAGCTTTATGCAATAAGGGTACCGTAGGCTCTTCCGGATGTTCCTCATGTGTCCTGTGAATTTGTTCAACAACCACAATGGCATCATCTATAATAAGACCGATAGATGCTGCAATGGCGCCCAGGGTCATAATATTAAGCGTGAAACCGGCTGAATACAATATTATCAAAGTCAGACAGATGGTAACTGGGATCGTAATTAGTATGGTAGCGCTTGATTTGAGAGATCTCAAAAATAAAATGGCTACGATGATTGCAAGTGCCAGGCCGATCAATAAACTATCAGAAACGCTTTTGATGGAAGTCTTCACAAAATCTGCCTGTATATAATAAGGCTGAATGCCCACTCCTGCCGGTAAGATTTTTCGAAGTTCGGCTACTTTATTCTCCATCTGGTCAGACAAGTCAATCAGGTTGGCATTAGGCTGCTTTATAATAGCTATTAAAATCCCTTCACCTCCGTTCGCATTTATTTTCGTGTATTCGACAGCTTCTTTTATTTCCACCGAAGAAATATCCCCGACGCGCACAATCCTTTTCCCGTCATTCCGGATAACAATATTGCGGATATCATCGGTTGAGTGAACTGTTGCGTCGGTAGTGGTCAGGTATAAAAAATGGTAATCTGATAAATAACCATTAGATTTTATAAAATTAGTTTGTGCAAGTGCAGAACTGATGCTATCCGGCGTAATCATTAAGGAACTCATTTTGCGCGCATCGAGTTCCAGCCAGTATTCTTTCATTTTACCTCCGATTACGCGCACTTCAGAAACCCCGGTTACTTGTGAAAGAAATGGTTTGATTGTATAGATAGCCAATTGCTTTAATTCAATCGGTGATTTATTATGGGCTTCGAGCGTGTAGCCTAAAACAGGAAGGATGGAGGGATTCATCTTCTCTACAGTAATCTGTGTCTCAGGGGGCAGATTATTCCTTATCTCAGCAATTTTTGATTCAATTTTCTGCAGACTAACATCAATATTGGCGTTCCAGTTCATAAACGCCGAAATTTCACAGGTTCCCCTGCTTGTTGTACTTCTAATCGATTCGAGATCAGGTACCTGTTTAATGGCATTTTCAAGGGGCTTGGTTACCCTGATCATCATTTTATTTACTGGCTGTAAGCCTGCATCTGCAATGATTTTTATTTTAGGAAAACTGATTTCAGGGAAGAGTGCCGTTTGCATTTTACTGTAAGCAAACATTCCTCCTGCAATAATCAGGACAAGTAATACTGATATGGGGTTCTTATATGAATGAAAAAAATTCTTCATGAGCTTATTGTGGCTGAACGATCCTGACTTTTGCCGTATCTGACAAACCATAATTTCCAGTCAGTAGAATTCTATCCTTTTCAGAAAACGAAGGGGACAGAATTTCAATCCGGTCTTTGGTTTCAATTCCCTTTTTTATCGGGATTTTTATTGCGGTAATACTATCCGTCATTTTCATTACCCAGAATTGCGTCTGGGTTTCATCTGATAGAACCGCAGCCCTTGGAAGTGATACTGAATGATCCCTGATAATTTTAGGGATGATTACTTTTGCCAACAGGTTTTCAGGAATTGAATGAGCCGGTTTCACCCTGATTACAACATTCTGTGTTTGAGAAGTGGATTCAACTGTTGGCATAAATGAAGCAATCAGTCCCTGTAGTTTCTCTCCATCTGGCAATTTTAGTTCCAGTCCGCTGCCCGGCTTAACATAAGGCTTTAATTCATACGGTAATTCCATTATAAATACAAAACTGCTTTCATCGCTGATAACAGCCAGCTGCTCACCATCCTGGACATAATCACCAGACTGATGATTTACCTGACTGATAAACCCACCGGCAGATGTTTTAATGGAATTGGTTCCGGAGAATTTAAAAGCAGTATCCAGTTTGTTTACTGCATTGCCTATACTTTCAGATTCCTTGGTTTTAATAGTGAATAGAGTTTGCTCCGCTTTAACAAACTGGCCCGGCATCACATGAGCCGATTGCAGGTAACCATTAGCGTTAGCTTTAATATAATTTTTAAGAAGATAAGTTGATGTGGCATTCAGTTCTATAAATTCTTCCATGGGTTCTTTTGTAATGCCCGTTATCGTTACCGGAGTCTGAACAGGTTCCGCCGCTACTTCAGACACTTCTGCTTTATTTGCGCAGGAAGTAAATATCAAAAGAATAATAACTAAACGATAACGGATAATTGCATTGAGCATGGATGATTATTTATCTGTTCCAATAGTTTATTTGATTGATGATCTGCAGACGGCTTACTTTATTTTGGGTAAGCAGGTTTTTTGCATTGAGGTAATTATTCAATGCAATGATCAGGTCTGCTATTTTCGCATCTCCCGTTTCCAGTAATTTTGTATTTACTTCTATAAGCCCTTCAGAATATTTAATTTGATTATTAATATCTCCTATTAAAGATTCTGTTTGCTGTAATTGTTGTTCTAACTGATTAATCTGCTGGTAATATTGATTCGTGTAAAAATTTTTATAGCCTGATCTCGATCTTTCCGATATATCGAGTTTCCTGTATTGCATTTTTTTTTGTTTCCCATCGTAAATAGGAACTGTAATATCAAAACCTACACTGGTACCAAAATTTTTATAGCCCTGATACATAAGGGAAGATACATATCCTCCATTTGCATACAGATTAACTTTTGGTTTATAACTATAATCCAGCAAAGTCCGATTATGGACCAGGATCAGGCTGTCGATGGTATATTTCTGAAAAAAAACTGAATGATCGGGACCAGGTAATGGATTTATAGTAAATGATGGCTCATCCAGATTTACTGCGGTTGTGTCAACAATCCCGGCCAGGTAATTCAAAGTTGCAAAGTCGTTGTGATATTGTATATCCAGCTGGCGCAAAGAAAGGTCCTGTTGCTGCACAGTTACGAGCAGGGTTAGATAATCGGTCTGACGATAAACATTTTTTTCCGTCAGTGTTTTCAGTATATGAACTTCCTTTTGAAGCAACTCACGAATTTCCTTTGCCAGATTGAGTTCCTGCAAAGTTCCGAATGCAGTAAGATATTGATTGGTAATGGTTCGTTTTAAGTCCTGAGTGGAAATCCTTGCTGTGTTGGCAATACCCTGATTTTGTAATTGAATATTTTTATACTGTGCGGACAGGTTTCCGCGGCTTACCAGGGTCTGGCTTACATTTACAATCCCGCTTAACTGACCACCGTTAGTAATTGCATTATCGTATCCAAAGCCGTTAATTACGGGAGCATATGAATTTATACTTGACCCGGACACCTGAGGTTTGTATTGAGCACGGATGCGTTCGCTGTCGATGGCATTCGATTCCATCTGAGATTGAAAATCTTTTAAGAGTGGACTGTTCTGAATAGCTACCTGAAGATAAAAATCAAGCGTGTTTTTTTGAGCTAAAGAATTTTTACCAGACAAAAAGATTAAACCAATAATGAGAATGCGGTTACGCATGGCCGGGCCTTTCTTGGAATGAACAAAAATCGGAGTGAAATCTGATTTAATTCTGAAGGGAGGCTTCAATTTGACAGATAACCGCCTTTAATTTTTCTCGTAAACTGGCTGGTGCAACATGAGTTGATTGATCATTTTACTTACCACCTGAGGGGATTGCTTTTCAACGAGATGGGCTCTAGTTTCTCCGGTCTTTTCCCATTCATTGAATCCGTCCGGATTGATTTTGCAATTTCCTTTTTCAAGGTTATAAGATACCCGCCATCCTTCAACTGCCACCAAAACTGCCGTTTCATCCCAGCTCATTCTTCCGGCGCTATCTTCCTTTGCCAATGGTATGCATAAAGCAAAAACATCTTTCACCGGGCTTTTCTGAATCTGTTCATCATGAATTAACGGCAGCCCTGTTTTTATTTTCTGTCCTATTTCAAAACCGCTGAAAAGAATTGTCGTCGGCCATTCAGCCAATACTTTTTTTGAAGCATTCACATCTTCAACAAGGTTAAATTCCCTCCCCGATGGGAAACGGCCTGCCATGCTTACAAGGTTCCGCACCTTTTTTTTCACCAGTTCATATCCGTTTAAAGATGAATAGGAATCACCGGAGGATCTGAGCAAATTAGCCAGGTTGGTAAGAAAACCGACAGTAATAATTGTAACTGAATGATCCGGTTGTGACGAGAGTATTTTTCGGTAAAGATCCAATGCATCCGGAACATCCTGGTTGCTTTGGATTTTGTGAGGATAACGACTGATGATGGTATCGGTCCAATGTTGCTTATCACCCAATTCAACAGCGTTCCCTCTGACTACTGCGACAGGAATATCAGGCCTGTTAAAATAAGTATTAAATACATTTATTGCTGCTGCTGCATTTTTATATTTGGAGCTGCCAATGGTAGCAAGAATTTTCACCAGGCCACTGTCTGCAAAACAATGCAAAAGTGTTATGGCACCTACATCATCATAATCCGGACCAAAATCCGTATCGAAAATTACATGTAAAGGATAAACAGGTTTTGGGAAATCCGGTTGTGATCTGACAGAACAGATACAACTTATAAATAAGGTGGGTAGAAGAAGAGACCTTTTAAACATAAAATTTAATATACAAGACTACATTAAATTTTCTTTCAAATCTGTGTTAGCAGATTTTTCTAAAAATATCAGTTTAAAAAAATTACATGGAGGAATGCTTGTCGTGCATTGGAGTACCCGCATAGTACTTGCTTAAAAATTCCTTTTTGGAATCCTTATAGCTGGAGACCATCCCCATCTTGAAGAGGCTATAAATGTAAATCCAGGCCAGGTCGAGCTGGTAAGGAAGGAATCCTGCCCTTGCACTTCCCGGAAAAAGATGATGATTATTATGCCACTCGCCGGAGAGCATACCTGGCCTTGTTTGATTGATCGAAAGGTTCGACCGGTCGAAATCAATTCCATCCACATGCTTATCCTTGCCTTTACCATGACCGGTATAATTAAATGCCCTTACCAGAACGAACCAGAAAAAAGCGCCACTGAAACAGGCCAGAGCAAGTCCTTTTCCTCCCAGTAGCCAGAGTATACCAAACCAGAAAGACCAATTTAAAATCCAAAGGCTGATTACATATAAGGGTTTGGATACAGAACCCCAGGTTTGATATTGCTCAAAAGTATTTAGGCCAACCCCGGTATGACTGAGGAAATTCCGTACACGCTGATATTTTTCTCGGCTTAAATCTTTTGAAATACTTTGGTGATTAACATCCGAAAGCATACAATACATAAAACCGCCCATTGGATTATAAGGATCACCAGGTTCGTCTGATTTGACATGATGAACATGGTGAGAGATTACATAAATTTCTTCAGGAAAAGTTTTAATTACCAGGTTTTGCGTAATCAGGCGAAATAAAGGATGACTGAAGCGGTAAGATTTATGAGTGCAATAGCGATGAAACCAAATGGTTCCATGTGTGCTCATAATGACCATGGCATAAACCACGAGCACGATGGCTGTTTTCCAGGTCAGAAAGTAAATCAGAAAAATAACAAACAATGGAAACATGCAGGCTGCCATGAACCAGCTGATAAGTGTGATCCAATTTTTCCTTGTCCTGAATACATTGATTCGTGAAAAAGCTTCTTTAAAAAGTTGACTCGTTGTGGGCTTAAGAAACACTCCCCTGGCATCCATCCAACCATACGAAGGCGTTTGGAGGATTTCATCTATAAAGGCCATAAAAAAAGAACAGTTAATTGAATAATCAGGTTTTCCATGGTCTTCTCAAGCACCAGACTAAGAACAATGTACGGGAATTATCCGGGTATAGTTTCTAAAATGAAGAAATAAACCTGTTAATTTTATTGTGCAATTTCCAATAAAATCTTTAAACACAGGCTGGGCCTGGGTTTCCTCAGATATTTAATTAATTTGACATGATCCCTGAAGTTGCTGTTTTCAATGTAATTCCTGAAAAAAGAGCCGGATTTGAAGGCGCTTTCGGGAGTGCTCAGGAAATTATTTCTACTTCATCATTTCAATTTGCGTTTCCAATTGCTGAACATTATTATGATTGGTATATAAAAATGATTAACTAACAGGCGGCAAAATCAGATGGTTTTAAGGTGAAATCTTAACATTGGTTTTTTGAAAAACCAATTACCTTTATATTATATAATTGTTATTAAATCATTATGGCAAAGAAAAGCAAAAAGCCTTCACAGAAATCTGTGAAGAAGACGTTATTAGTCGAAATTGAAAATAAACTGGCTGAATCCTTAAAGGGTTTTTACAAAAAAATCAGTGATAAAAAATTTGAAAAGGAAATCCACAAAGCAGGTAAAATTCTTTCAAGACATTTAACAAAAGACCAAATCACTGTAGTTCATAAAGAAAAGGCAAAGGCTCCCAAAAAAGAAAAGAAATCCGTAGAAAAAGAGGTTGTATCATGAGACTTCAGGTATAAAATAATTGCGGAATATTTTATACATAATTGCTTTAAAGACAGGTTTAGACTAAACTTTTCTTCTTTTTCTCCAGTAAATTTTAAGAAAGTATTCACCTGATAACTGTACAATTCTAGTATAGTTTTTGTGGCATCTATCCTATTGTTTCATTTCTAAAATTTAAAAATTATGTCTACAACAGCAACGAAGACTATGACTACAAAGGAAATAGCCAAAAAACTTAAAAAATATTGCGAACAGGGAAAATTTGAAGAAGCTCAAAAGGAATTATTTGCAAAGGACGCAGTAAGTATTGAACCCATGGCAGGAGGAGGTTTCGATAAAGAAACCAGGGGGTTGGATGCCATTCTCAAGAAAGGAGAAAAATGGCAGGAAATGGTTTCCGCCACACATTCTATGGAAATCTCAGAGCCTACCATTGCAGGAAATACTTTTTCGCTGAGTATGCGGATGGACGTAACTATGAAGGACCGTGGCCGCACAGATATGACAGAGCTTTGTGTATATCAGG
>JABDDT010000085.1:11703-11794 GCA_013287475.1 Bacteroidota bacterium | reverse complement strand
GAAACGAATCTGACTGCCATTCGCTACAACCAGTTCAAGCTTGTTTTTTCTTCCAAGCGGGAAGGAAAATGGGATGACGAACTGCAACCTT
>JABDDT010000085.1:0-11693 GCA_013287475.1 Bacteroidota bacterium | reverse complement strand
TCTCTTAATGGATCCCTATGAACGCCGCACGGATGATGATCTTACCCGTCAGCTTACCGAGCACAAGACATGGGTGTTCCGGCCAATACTTGACTTAATGGAAAAACACCTGGCATCGTTCAAGGAGTTTCCGCCCAGGCAAAAACCGATGTCTGGCGATTTTACCAAGATGATCGAAGGCATGATGATCCAGCTGCAGTCAGGAAATAAGGATTGAATGAATAAAGTAAAAACTTTTTTATGAAACTATTTACTCTTTTTACAGTATTGTCTTTCGGTATTCTGCAGGCCTGCAATCAAAATTCAAAAAGTGAATTAAACCAGGCTGTTGATTCTACTGCAGAGACAAATGGACTTACCAATATTTCTAAGCATACAATTCAGATGGATGGCGAACTGCCATCAAAACAATCCATTCCCGCACTGTTTGATGAAATGGATTACCAGCAGGCCGTTCAATGCTATCTTTGGGGATTACCCATTGTAGCTGTCGAAAAATTCAAGGAAGATCAGGAGAAAATATTTGGCGCCAGCAATATTGACCTGGTTTCATACAATTCCCTGGAAGACAGATTAGGAATACTCACTGCGAATGCCACCACTCCTTATATATTAACTTTTTCTGATCTTGGGAAAACCGGCCCGCTGGTGATTGAAATGCCTGCAGGACATATTGCGGGCGGACTTTCAGACTGCTGGCAAAGAGAATTGGTTTCAATGGGTGAAACAGGTGCAGATAAAGGTAAAGGAGGAAAATATATCCTGCTTCCTCCAGGACAGAAAAATTTTAAAGCCCCCGGATATTTTACCATTCCCTGTACAACGATGAATGTATATTTTGGATTGCGTGCACTGGATCCTGACCCAAAAAAAATCGAAAAACTGATTCATGGGGTTAAGATTTACCCATATGCACAGCGCTTAAACCCACCGCAGACAAAAGTGATTGCTCCAGGCGGGAAAAAATATTTTGCCATTCAGCCTGATGGAATGAATTACTGGGAAATATTAAACAACATCATCCAGGAAGAAGCCATTGAGGAACGCGACCGTTTTTTTATGGCCTGGTTAAATAATCTGGGCATTAAAAAAGGCCAGCCATTTAATCCATCGGAACGCCAGAAGAAAATCCTGATGGCTGCCGCTGAGCGGGGTAAATTAATGGCCACAGCTAATTCATTTGATAAACGTTTTGAAAGTGTTTATCACTGGCCTGACAGGAAATGGGATTATGTGATGATTATTTCAGATCCTTCCCAGAGGTCTGTGGATTATGATGAATTTTTTCAGCGCACATCTTATTTTTATGAAGCATACGGTTATGGAAAATCGATGATCAGTAAAACACCCAATGTCGGTCAGGCATATCTGGGTGCCTATTCTGATAAGGATGGAAACTGGTTGAGCGGTGATAGTAGTTATACTTTACATATTCCCCCCAATCCGCCTGCAGTAAACTTCTGGTCGGTTACGGTGTACGATGCAGCAACAAGAACTTTGATAGATAACCCGCAACATAATGCGGATCTCTCTTCCCGCAAGGAGTTAAACAAAAATGCAGATGGGTCGGTTGATTTATATTTCGGTCCTGCTTCTCCGCAGGGAAAAGAAAAAAACTGGATCCAGACTTTGACCGGAAAACATTGGTTTGCATATATGCGCTTTTACGGACCGACTGAAAATTATTTCAATAAAAGCTGGAAGATGGGGGATATAGAAAAAATTCAATAAATGCTTTTATGAAACCAATTTCGCTGGTTCTATTAATATTTTTGATTGGGTGTAATTCCACGGAAAAAAATAAAACCGAAGAATCTGTCGATTCTGCAAGTGCCATAAAACCCGTTGTATTTAGACCTTCCAATATCAATGACCAGTTGAAATATAATCGCGCCATGGAGGCATTGATCTGGGGTATGCCGGCTGTTAATTTTGATCTGATGTATCGGGCCGCCGTAAGGGATGCAAAAGCTGGTTACAACAGCATTGTATACTGGTCCAAACTGCAGGACTGGCATATTCAAACACTTACACCCAATCCCGACGTTCTTTATTTTACATCTTTCTTTAACCTGAAAGAAAGCGGTCCGATGGTTTTGGAAATTCCGCCCGCTGTTGGTGGAATCATCAATGGTACGGTGATGGACTGCTGGCAATCGGCACTTGAAGATGTGGGGATCGCAGGCGTTGATAAAGGGAAAGGAGGAAAATATTTTATAACACCTCCTGGTTATAAAGATAAAATTCCTGCAGGATATATTCTGATGCCATCAGATACTTATCTGGGATATTTTCTGCTCCGTTCTATGTTGAGTAAGAGCAGCAGCGATAGCGAAGTTGTGAAGGCTGTCAGCTATGGGAAGCAGATAAAATTCTATCCATATTCTCAAAAAGCTAATCAACAAGCAACAGCATTCATTGACATGCAAGGAAAACTATATGATGCCACTATTCCTTACGATCTGCGCTTTTATCAATCCCTTGACCGAATGATACAAATCGAGCCCTGGTTGTTGAGGGATAAAGCAATGATCGACCAGTTAAAATATATCGGTATTGAAAAAGGCAAAGCTTTTGATCCCGATTCAGGCAACCGGGAAATTTTGAATGCTGCTGCAAAAGATGCGCAAGTATGGATTGGTGATTATTATGAGAGGGCTTTGCCTCCTTATTTTGAAGGAGCCCATTGGGGATTTCCGGTTGTACCTGGTCTGATGGAAGCCATGGGAAATTTTTTCCTGAATGATACAAACGCTTATATGGCGGATGCCCGCGGACTCGCTTATAGTTACGCTTATTTCAGTCCTAAACATCCGGGAGCCGGACAATATTACCTGATTACTATCAGAGACAAAGGCGGGAATTTTTTTGATTGCAATAAATCGTATCATCTTCATGTGCCACCCAAAGCGCCGGTAAACCAGTACTGGTCTGTTACAGTTTACGACAGAGAAACCCATGGGTTGATTCGAAATGCAAAAGTGCTCAGCCGGTCTTCACAATCGAAGGGATTGAATTTAAACGCCGATGGTTCGGTCGATATTTATTTTGGAAAAAGTGTTCCTGCAGGAAAAGAAAATAACCGGATTGAAACAGGTACCGGCAAAAATTTTGAAGTGATGTTTCGATTTTATGGTCCGGAAAAGCCGCTCTTCGATAAGTCATGGAAATTACCGGACATTGAAGAAGTGAAATAAAAAAGCATCATCTCCTTCCACGAAGAACGCCCTCCCGGTTAGTGAATCCATTTCAAAGTACCCCAAAAAGTAATCATTTTGCGTACTTATTTTCGGTAACAGGATTGGATTTAACGCCAACCCAATCCGGGCGCAACATGTTTGAGGATAGAAGATAATATATGTATGTTGTATTCTACCCCTAATGTATTGGGAATTGTCAACAGCAGCGTATCTGCTTCCTGGATTGCTTCGTCCTTCTCCAGTTCTTTTACGAGTTGATCAGGTGCTGCTGCATAACCTCTTCCGAAAACAGCGCGTTTGGTCGGCTCAATCATTCCGAATTGATCGGTCTGGTTTTTTTCCCCGCCAAAATAAAGCCGGTCTTGTTCTGTTACCAATGCAAAAATAGAGCGGCTGACAGATACCCGCGGTTCACGCTGGTGCCCTGCTTTTTTCCAGGCTTGCTTATACTGCCTTATTTGTTCGGCTTGCTGTATATGGAAAGGCTTGCCATTTTCATCAAATTTCAAAGTAGAACTTTGCAGGTTCATTCCGTTTTTGGCGGCCCAAATAGCTGTCGCATTGGAAGCAGCTCCCCACCAGATGCGGTCCCGCAATCCCTCTGCATATGGTTCCAATCGCAGCAGGCCCGGCGGGTTGGGGAACATCGGGTTTGGATTTGGCTGGGCGAACCCTGTTCCTTTTAACCTGTCCAGGAATTGCAATGCTTTGCGTCTTCCCATCTCCTCGTCTTTTTCTCCTTTGTCGGGCTCGTATCCAAAATAGCGCCACCCCTCTATTACCTGTTCCGGTGATCCTCTGCTGATCCCAAGTTGCAAACGTCCTTCTGAAATTAAATCCGTAGCGCCCGCTTCTTCCACCATGTACAGCGGATTTTCGTAACGCATATCAATAACTCCTGTTCCCATTTCTATTTTACTTGTTTTAGCAGCAACAGCCGCGAGCAAAGGAAATGGCGACGCTAACTGGGAAGCAAAATGGTGCACTCTGAAATAAGCACCATCTATACCAATTTGCTCCGCAGCAACCGCCAAATCAATAGACTGGAGCAAAGTATCGGCTGCCGTGCGGGTTTTATATGCCGGATGGTTCGCCCAATGTCCAAACGATAAAAATCCTATTTTCTTCATAAACCCCATCAACAGATAATTGCGAAATTTGTTCCGTGTCCCATCTATAAGGCCCGACTACTGAAGTCAATCCTGGCCCTCGGTGTCATAACACAAAAAAATAATTTAGCACCTGATGTCCGGAAAAAGCTTCCAAAATTGTCAATATTAAAATAAAAAATTATGAAAATGACTACTCTCTTTGGCAGAATTCTTATGGTATGGACTATCCTATCTTGCCAGGAGGGATTTGCCCAAAGCTCCTCCGGCCAGGCAGTGGCGTTGCAAAATACGCCAAACGGAAAAATCATCTACGCCTGGTATACCGCCTGGTCGAAAAACGATTGGAATTCGCTGGAGCAGGTTCTGGCAACCGGGTTTACTTTTTCCAGCCCGGTTGATGATCATATTAATGTGAAGGTCGTAAAGGAAAGGTGCTGGCCAAATGCTTCTAATATTGATCGATTCGAAATAGAGAAGTTCGCTGTAAATGGAGATGAAGCCTTTGTCATCTCGAAGGGCTGGAATAAAGCCGGTAAATTATTACGGAACACCGATTATTTCAGGATAAAAGACGGGAAAATTCAGGCATACGAGTGTTTTTTCGGGCCGGGGATTAATTTTCCAAATTCGGGTAAATAAAGGTAGAACCTATAATAAAAATTGACCGCTTTCGCGGGCAGGCTCAGCACTTTGTCTATGCTAAACTATTTAAGACTTAAGCACTGCAGACCTGTGTAGCCTAACCTCGCTTCTCTCAGATATTGAAAATTTTATACTGCATTTTATTGGCCGCCTGCATTTATTTGCATATTTCCCCTTAAAGTCTTTCTATTATTTGCATTTTTTCATAAAAAGCCATCTCGTCGCTTTGCATTTTGCAAAAAATACTGTGGGACTTTTCAATTCATTACGCACTATATAGTTATTACTAACCCCGGATGGCAAGTGGTGGGATTCAATTATGAATCGAAGTTTTGCAGGTATACTTTCGAATCGTAAAGAATCACAACCACTAAACCATCGTGTATGAAAATTTTATTAAACCTTAAAGTCCTTGAAATAATTTTTATCATAGGCTTGACGATCTCAGATAAATATACTTATGGCCAACAAACGGAGGTTAATTATAAAATGGCTCCGGACTATGACAGCTTTGACATTAAATCTGTTAGTTATTTATTGCCCCAGGCTCATCCCCAATGGCATTATTATCATTCTCTTTCTTTTTCATACTTAGATATCCCGGCAGCATGGGCGTTACAAAAAATAAACGCACCCCTGATTACATATAACGCCAAATTTAGTCTCCCATATGGGTTTAATTTACAGGCAAGTCTGGCCACTGTTTATGTTTCAAACAGATTGAATTTTGGGCCTTCCTGGAATTACTCAATTCACAATTATCATTTCGGAATAGGTTACCAGATCGCATATGATTTTGGTGAATTGAATCAGTATGGATATAAGACGAAATTTTCAGGTTGGGAACAGCAGCCATTTATTACTGCCGGCTATAGTTTTAAAAAAATCGCCATCATCCTGAGAGGTGACTTATACCAGACTAATTCCATCAATTTCAATGAAGGGGGACATTCCGTTCCCATGTGGGACTCATTCACCAACGGATATTCAATCAGTGCGGGTATTGAACAAAGATTGTATAGGAATAAATTGATTAGTGTGGGTATTAAGTTGAATAATATCCGGTATCATTTCTTAGCATGGCCGGCTTTCCCGGTAAACCAAAATAATTATTGGGTTCCTGAATTCCAACTGGGAATAAAGCTTTAAATATCAAATCATGAAATACTATTCATTATTTCTGGCAATCTCCATGACGGTGGTCATTTCCTGCGAAAAAAACAATGTCGACGCACCCCTGGTTAATCCTGATGTAAATCTGATGAATACCTTATCCATTTCCGATACCGTTATGCATAATATGGAAGGGATTTATGAGCTGTCTGACGGAAGTGGGGATCTGGGAACAGAGTTTGTTTGCAAAGTGTCAAAATCTAAAGTTTCATTCTTTAGTAATTCAGGGGGAATCTATATCATTTTGAAATATGGGTTAAACCAGAAAGACGGCGCAATTGAATTCGCCGGCTTCTGGAGATATTCGGAAAGTACAATGCAGGGGCTTATCAATTTATCATTAACTGCGGGAGAAGGCGGGTCCGATTTGCTTAAGAGTGGCATCAACCGGCTGTTAACAATATCAGGAAATTTTTCCGAGGGCAATAATTCCCAGCAACCAATCAGAATAAAATTTAAGAAGGCATTCTCTCAATATACCATTGACCATGAATTTATGATTTTCGCTCACCATGGTGTCCAGACTACGGCCAACCCTCCATATACGGAGAATTCTCTAAACGGTGCGATACATGATCAGGATTATGGTGTAAATGGGTTGGAATATGATGTTCATCTTACCAGGGACCATATTCCTGTCTGTGCACACGACGCTTCTATAGATCTTAGAGTAACGGAAAAGGGCCCTCTTTCAGGAGAATATATTCAATACGATTTTGCTTTTCTGGATTCATCCGTAAGGCTTAGTGATGGAGAAAAAATATCTTCCGTTGAACAAGTGTTGAATGTCTTCATTGATTCAACTACACTTAAATATATGTGGCTGGACATAAAAGGAGATCCTGATATCTTCAAATACCTGGAACCTTTGGTCAGGAGTGCCTATGAACAAGCAGCTAAGGTCAACAGAAAGATCGTGATTATTACAGATTTGACATCGGATGAAGTAATATCGGAATATCAGTCCTGGCCATCATATAGCTCTTTACCAACTATGAGTGAATTGAGTCTCGATAACGCCATCCTGCACAATTGCAAATATTGGGGCCCAAGATATTCTTTAGGCCTGCTTCTCGATGAAGTGGATAAGGCGCATAGTCTCGGGATAAAAGTTTTGAGTTGGACCCTGAACGATAAAAACCTGATTTCAGATTATCTGATAAATGGAAAATTTGATGGCTTTATTTCAGACTATCCGGCTTATGTGGTTTACGATTTTTATACGCTCTTTTAATCGTTTAAAAAATTCACGCATAATTGATGATTATGAAAAATAATAATCACTTCCTCAGTATTCTTTTTTGTTTTTTCTCATTGAACCTTCCTGCCCAAAAAGACAATCATGGTCAGGAAAAAAAACACAGGTTTTCTTTATATGTAGGAGTTGGTCCAAATTATTATTTCAACAATCTTGTAATAGCAAAGAACTATGTACAACCATGGAATTATTCCTTAACAGCCCGGCTGATGTGGGAGCCCGAACATTTTATTAGCCTGGGAATTGAATCCGGATATAGCCAGTTATACACCGTTAAATATAAGGCACCCTCCTTATGGCCTGCCCAGGTAACTAAAATAGCTGTCCCTGTTCAATTAGTTGTATCAATGAAATTCTTAAAAAATTATTATGCTGATCTATCCATGGGACAATCAAATCTCGTCGACAAATTCAGCAGCCCTGACATGGGTAGTTTTGAAACCTCCACCTGGTCTCTGGCAGACTTTGGTGTAACATTGGGATATAAATATCATATTAATAACAGGATTTCAGTGGGTGCAGAATCAAAATTCTTCCATTCTACTAAAAACAAGGATAGTAATCTGGCATTCGTGTTTATGGTGGCCTTCAATTTTTAAAATGATAACTCCTCCGCATACCACCAGTTTTTAAACATCATCAAACTCATTCCTGATTAAGATCTTAAAATTACCAGTAGGCCTGTGTAGCTGCGGTTCGAACTTTTTACAGTCAGATCTTAAAATTCTCTACCTGCTTTGATTTGAAAATCAATAAATTAATTATATTCGGACGATGAAAAACAAATGAGGTTTTTGTACCACCGCAAAACTTTTTTATTTTAATCGAAAACTTTTGTACCCGGAAAATATGAATGAACTGCAGAAGCGCTTTTTTTGTTCATTTCGAAACCAACGGACTTATGAACAAACTATTTCCCTACCGTTATTGGGTGCTTATTTTTCTTTTCTTCTTAACGCTGATTACTTATCTCGACAGAGTTTCTGTTTCTCTTTTAGGAGTAAGGATCAAAGCAGCGTTTCATTTAAGCAACGAACAGTTTGGTTGGGTTTTGGGAGCATTTGCACTTGCTTATGCATTGTTCGAAATCCCTTCCGGCGTTGCGGGTGACCGTTATGGTCAGCGTGCTGTTTTTATCCGGATTGTTTTATGGTGGTCGTTGTTTACTGCATTAACCGGGGCCACCACGGGATTGCTATCATTGATCTGTGTACGGTTTCTTTTTGGTGTGGGAGAATCAGGCGCGTATCCAAACAGTTCAGGCACGATATCGCGATGGTTCCCTGTTACGGAAACAGCAACGGGAATATCGTGGATGAGTATAGGCGCCAATACCGGTGCCGCTATTGCTCCGCTTATTATTATTCCGCTCGCCATTGCTTACGGATGGCGGGTTCCTTTTTTTGTAAATGGATTCATTGGCGTACTGTGGGTGCTGGTGTGTTATTTATGGTTCCGCAATCATCCTTCTGAAATGAAAAACATTTCAAAGGTAGAAGCAGCTTATATAGAAGAGAAGCGTCGCTTTACCAACCACAAACAACCTTTTCCCTGGAAACTGGTTTTTAGGAACCGCAGCTTGTTAGCACTGGTACTGGCTTTCTATTGCTGCCAGTGGGGCAATTATTTCTTTATAGCCTGGATGCCCGTTTACCTGCAGGAAGGAAGACATTTCTCTGAAAACAATATGAAGATAACTACATCTTATTTATTCATTGTAGGGATATTGGGTGCATTGACAGCAGGTATTGTCAGCGACTGGCTGGTAAAAAGAAAAGGAGTAAAGTATGGCCGTCGTTTCATCGCCGTCATATCAATGGGTATGATCGGGGCATTAATACTTTTAGCGGCTTTAACCACCAGCAATGTTGTAGTAGTAATAAGCCTTATTGTCGCACATTTTTTTTATTTACCCAGCGTAGTTACATCTTTTGCAACCTGTGTTGATATAGGCGGCGATAATGCAGGAACTGTTGCGGGTATTATGAATTGCTTTGGACAACTGGGCGCTTTTTTTATGGCGGTGGTCTTTGGTAAAATAGTTGATGTCACTCATAATTTCACCACGCCTCTTTTTATACTTTCGGGTGTTTTATTTACAGGATGTTTGCTTTGGTTATTTGTAGATGCAGGAAGGGCTATTTTGAATGTTAAAGTGAGTTATAAGTAGAAAGTTTAAATTCTTTCCTGCAAAAGGAGCGACAAGCAAATCTTTTCGTTACTTATCACTCCGAAATGAGACATCAGTAGACCTGATTCTTGGAGAATTCTCAACGGTTTAAAATGCATTTTAGAATTGTTACAACGGAGCTTCATCTTCCTACTGATCCTTTTGAAAATGAAAAACGACGAAACTACCTTTAGAAAAATGTCCAGTTTATAAGGGGCCGGTACGAAAAAAAGTGATGGCTAGGCAATTACACCTTTCTTGTTGATGATGGCCAGATATAGAAGAACACTGATCAGCAATACATTGAACTCCACGCCATTTCTGCCTTCGCCCACCACAAACCAGCCTTGAGCCGCGTGAATCATGATGATGCCAGCCATTAAAATCGGGATGGTGATTATGGCAGCGAGCCGTATGTAGCGATTTAAAATGAGCAGTATTGCACAGGCCACGTGCGAAAGTTTAATTGCCCAGGCCAGTGGCAATCCAATCGGAGCGAAACCCACTGCGTTCAGATGCTGGTTACCGAAGTTATTTACGGCACCTGTAAAAATGCTGGGGATACCATGCATAAAAAACACGGCAGCCAGCGTAATGCGCAGAACGAGCGTGGGTGTAATAATTCTATCCATGATGCGTTGTGTTTAACGCAATTTAATCAGACCCGATTTTTCAGAATTGTAAAAAAACGACAGTCGCTCAATCGGTGTATAGAAAGGATGAGCTTTCTGCGCCTACACTTTTGTTGCGCACAAAATTGTAAGGTGACATCCCGGCAAATTCCTGAAACTCTTTAATGAAATGCGATTGATCCGTATAGCCGAGTTCGAAGGCAATGGAAGTAAGTTCGCTATAGCCGACTGTAGCGAGTCGTTTAAGCGCCAACTCGAATCGCGAAATGCGCTCATATCTTTTTAGAGGCACACCAACCTGTTTTTTAAATCTACGCTGCAACTGCCGTTCTGATATCCTGAACGAGGATGCGAGCATCTCCATATCACCAACTCCTCCCTTTTTGTGAATGATGCTTTGAACCGAAAAATCCAAAGACATTTTCGCCATTTTCCCGAGCAGGAACCTGTCTAAGACTGCCACACGGTCCAGATGCGTTTTGTTTCTCAGTCGCTCTGCCAGATTACACCTGTAAACCATGTTGATGTCGGGCATCTGATTCGTTAGTTCATCGGCACCCATTCCGAAAAAAGTGGTCAGTGCGTGCGGATAAAAGCTCACTCCGAAATGCGAAAAGGCACCATGCATAAAAACCTCAGTCGGTCGCGTACGCACACCTTTCAGGTAACAAAGCGGCATTTCTTCGCCTGTTTCATCATGTAAGATCGGCTCAAAACAATCTGTATCCTGAAAGATTAATCGCGGGTAGCGGTCGCCAAAACTCAGGATACTCAACCGCGAAAGAGAGAATTGTCGTCCGTCAAGACTCCAGTAGTATCGCACCAGGTTTCTGAGTAAGTCGGCAGGAGTATATTGACGGTAGTGCATGTCAACTCATTTAATCGTTCTAATCACTGTATGTCGTCAAACCAATTCGGACAAGTATATAGTTAGTATTTCAGCAATTTAAATTAATATTTTTTTAGTTTAATCGGGTCAGGAAATCCCTTTGGCAGTTAATGTTTGCCAGTAAACAGATCAACGGTGGATACTTTTGAAAAAGGGCGATTTAAAAAGTCTAATAATACCAAATCAAACAATTCAGGTTTTTCATGGGATCCAAAATGGGTTGCTCCGGGCATTACAAAGAAATTAGAGTTCGGTATGTTGTAAAATATTTTAATAGAATGTTCGAGCCTGATAACATCTCTATCGCCTGACATAATTAATACGGGGCATTTAATTTTTTGCAAATCCTGCTCAGTGATATTGGGTTGATAGGCTAATAATGAATAAAGCCTTTTTGTATTAGGGTTCTTTGTAGTCTTTAATGTGTCCAATACCAAATTGTCAATTTCATCAAATATTGCTTTCTTTCCCGGAAACATATTTGCCCCAAAAGTGGCAACTTTAGATACTTTGCGAGGGAAATTTATAGCAAGTAACAGCCCTAAAATACCTCCATCACTTTGTCCCGAAACATAAGCACTGTCTATGTTTAAAGAATCTAATAGAACTCCAATGTC
>JABDDT010000084.1 GCA_013287475.1 Bacteroidota bacterium | reverse complement strand
TATTATAAAAGCCCAGGTTCAGGTCAAAATCACTGATCAACTCCCAACTGAGATTGGTTTCACCATTATTTCGGATGCGGTCTTTCTGGGAAAGGCTATAGTAAAAGGTTTGTGAAAAATCCAGACTTATTTTCGGAATTGTAAAGCGGAAAAAATTCAATTGAACCTGACCGAATAATTCTGTCAGGTTTCCGGATTTCATGCCATCTGTACTTTGTTGCTGATTGATGGCGACGCCGGTTCTAAGCCAGGCGTAAATATGCCGACTGGTGATGAATTTATTTCCGGCGCCTACTCCCTGCTGGTACCTTCGGCTAATACCCAGTTCGAGATTCCGCTGATAAGAAATAAAAGCTGTCAGGAACCAGGTGGGACCTACATAATAATTGTATTTGAAATTAACATTTTCCTGATCCCTTGTGAAAGCAGTATCTGACATTGAATAAATACCGTTAGCACCAAAGGAAATTTCATCTTTCCGGGTAACATAACTGGCACTGAGATCAAAATTGAACCTCCCGAATTTGCTGGACCTGGTATAAGTGTATCCCAGTCCGGCATTGCCGGAAAATCTTTCCAGAAAGTCGTCTTTGAAAGGATAGAGTACGGAAATTTTTTCAATCACCTGTTCAATCGTATCTCTTGTAGTGACGATATTCACGTATCCTGTTTTCGTACTGGGAAACATCCGGCCATAATATACATAATCAGAAGTGGTTTCCACCCGGAAAATCACACCGGAAGCAGAAATTGTTTTCAACTTGATCAATTGAACTGTAATATCATTGGCATCATCCGGATCAAAAGTGATTACACCAAGTTTGATCATTTTAACCTCGCCGAGAATAATACTGCCGTTCCTGAAAAAAATAGTATCCTTCAATTGTTGTGATAACAGCTTGCCAGAAATGAACATAGAGAATAAGATACAAATTGTCCTTTTCAATAAATCTTCTTTTTATGTGGATCTGATCTATTACTCGATAAAACGTTGAGAGGTGATAAAATAGATACTGAATTTCAGAATAATAAAAGTTTATTATTTATTCTTTAAGGAGAAAAAACTCAAATTTTACTGTTTAATGGTTGTTGCATAATTTTTTTAAGAAAAATATTGTTCATAAATTTAAAAACAATTTGGCCGTTGTCCTCAATTTGTATTTGTCCGCTATTTGGTTTCTGCCCTCAGTTTGTTCCCTGAAAACTATAAATCCCCCCTTCGCTACAATTTGTCCACTGATTATTCATTCATAAAAACTACTTTATGAAAAACGGACTGCTTCTGCTGATAATCGGTTTTGCGTTTATTTTTTCAACAAAGGCCCAGGATTCAACCAAAGAGAAAAGCCTTGAAATTTACGGGTTTGCCATGACAGATTTAGGCTACAATTTCAACCAGATCAATCCGGCCTGGTTTGATGCACTGAGGGTTACAAGGCTACCGACTTCCAAAAACGAATATGGTACTGATGGAAATACATACTTCAGTGTTCGTCAGACGCGGTTTGGAGTAAAAGGATATATGTCTACTCCAATTGGAGAAATGACGGCCGTTTTTGATTTTGATTTATTTGGAGTAGGGGTTGATGAAGGACAAACGACCATGCGTGTACGAAATGCATATGGTGAGGTCGGGAGGATTCTGGTTGGCCAGGCTAATACACCCTTTATGGATGGAGATGTTTTTCCAAACACATTAGAGTACTGGGGACCAACCGGTATGGTGTTTTTTCGCAATGTTCAGATACGGTATGCAGCCATGCGGGGCGACAATGAATTATTCATAGCCCTGGAAAGACCGGGTGCCAGTGCAGATCAGGGGACTTACGCTGGAAGGGTAGAGCTGGAAGGTGTATCATCACATCTCCCACTACCAGATTTATCAGCCCATTTTAAAAAGTCTGGTGACTGGGGACATGTTCAACTGGCTGGTATGCTTCGGTATATCGCATGGGAGGACCTTAATGCTACAGGGGCATTAGATCTAAGTGGAAATGTAATAGGATGGGGTCTTCATATTAGTACTGTACTAAATATCACTAAGTCTGATGTATTCAGGGGATCCTTCGTTTATGGAGAGGGTGTCGAAAACTATATGAATGATTGCCCTTATGATGTTGGTGTTATAGCAAATCCAGGAAATACAAAAACACCTATAAAAGGCAAGGCGCTGCCCGTTACTGGAATCGTTGCCTTCCTGGATCATAACTGGACATCCAAACTCAGTACTTCAATCGGCTACTCAAGTTGTCACGTTAATAATACTGATTTATCAACAGGTACAGCTTATGAAAATGGTCAGTATGCCATCGTAAATCTGCTGACTACCCCATTTAAAAATTTTATGGCTGGTGCCGAACTGGAATATGGCAGCCGCACAAATTTTGACGGTATCTACAAAGCGAACGATGTCAAATTGCAATTCTCATTTAAATACAATTTCTCCCAGATTTTTTACCGTGATAAAAAAACCGGTAACACTTTCTAAAGTATTTAAAATACTGTTTTAAAATTAAAAATTATGAAACAACAACTCGCATATTCATTCTGGCGAATTGCTATTCCCTTAAGTATTGTGGCCACCAGCTTTTTTAATACGGGATTCGCACAGAAAAAACCAGTAAAAACAACGGATGATCAGTTGACTAAGGAAAAAATTGAGGCAACCCTTACTGAGGCCTATAATATGTTTAAAAATGATAAGGAGGGAAAAAATGCAGATTATATTAAGGAACTCGCTACCGTGGATCCAAATATTTTCGGGATTGCACTCATAACAACCGACGGTAAAGTATATACTATGGGAGATATAAGTTCCATGGTATCTATTCAAAGTGTTTCCAAGGTTTTTACCATGGCCAAAGTGATTGAAGAACAGGGCCACCAGGCCGTGCAGGATAAAATCGGCGTGGATGCGACAGGTATGCGTTTCAATTCCATTGTTGCAGTAGAAATGCAGAAAGGAAAGGAAATAAATCCTCTTGTAAATCCCGGAGCCATCGCATCTACCAGCCTGATCGCCGGATCGGATTCCGTTGCCAAGTGGAAAAATATTATGGACATTCAAAGTGCTTTTGCCGGGCGACAGCTTACAATGAACTGGCCTGTTTATATAAGTGAAGCAGGTGACAATTACCGTAATCAGGCCATCGCGCATTTATTATTTGCTTATGGCCGGATGTATTTTGATCCGGTTCAAGCCACCGATTTGTATACTAAGCAATGTGCTATCAATGTAAATGCGAAAGATCTGGCGAATATGGCAGCTACGCTTGCTAATGGAGGAGTAAATCCTCTTACAAAAAGAAAGGTTGTTTCAACTGAAACTGCTATGTACACAATGCCGGTAATGGCAACAGCCGGTTTATATGATAATTCGGGGATCTGGTTTTATAACAGTGGCCTTCCCGCAAAAAGTGGTGTTGGCGTGGATTATTGGCTGTTTGTCCGGGAAAATTTGGAATCGCCGTGGTTTCTCCACCGCTGGATGCCGCTGGCAATAGTGTGAAAGCCCAGAAAGTGATTGATTATGTGGTACAAAAACTGAAGGTGAATCCCTATCTGATTCAACCCGTGAATTAGCAACTTGGAAAATTGAGTTCTTATGAAAATAATCTGTTTTACAATATTTATTTGGTTCAGTTTAAATCTGTCTGCACAAAACACAGACGGGATATACCCGGATACGAGTAGCTATATAAATACGATCGCCGGAGAATTTACACCTGCGAAAGGTTTCGATCTGGTAAAAACAAAAGTGGCCAGCCTAAATCTGAGTATCTATGCGTTGGTCCGTTATCTGGATCAAACGCCCGGAAATCAGGTATGGTTTGATCACCTCGGAAACCAGCAGGCCTTTGTTGGACGTAACGACATAGCATGGCATCGTACCATGCTTTGGTTTTCAGGATTTGCTCTCACACCGAAACTTACTTATACTGCTACCGTATGGACTATATTTTCAACACAACAGACCCTGGTATATGGGAACCTTCAATATCAGTTCAATAAACATTTCAGACTGGGAGTAGGTGTGGCACCGAATCTTTCTATCCGTTCGATGCAGGGCCCTTTTCCTTTTTATTTGTCAACCGACCGCACCATGGGAGAAGAAGCTTTGCGTTCCGGGTTCACAAATGGGGCATTCCTGACAGGGCAGATCATTCCACGTTTATATTATAATATCATGATCGGCAACAACCTCAGCACACTGGGTATTAAATCCGCGAAGGATACCCGGGATTTTTCGAAAAGTTTTACGCTGATGACCATGCCCACGACCGGAGAGTTCGGGCCCCGTGGAGGTCAGGGCGATTTTGAAGTTCATACAAAACCTGCTACACGCTTTGGTTTCAGTTTTGTGAATTGCCGCGAAAACCGTTTCACTGATTCAAGTATCAGTGGGCCTGACGAAACACAGATCAGGAATACTGATGGTGTTCTTTTCTTCCAGACGGGATCTCTGGCACCGGGAGTGACGGTCATAGAGGCTAATTATAATATGGGTTCTGTTGACCTGGGGCTTAAATACCAGGGTTTGGGTATTGACCTGGAATTTTTCGGCAGGAGATTATCAGATTTTGAAACGACAGGGCCCGTTCCCCTTAGCGTAATTAATGATTATGGATATGTAGTACAGATTTCGAAAATGGTCATTCCCCGTGTTATGATGGTTTACGGAATCAACAGTTATTTCTGGGACCAGTGGAACAGACATCCCTGGGAAGCAGGTGGCGGTGTTAATGTATATCCGATGAAAAGCAGAAGTTGGCGAATGAATCTGCAGGTAGATTATGTTTATAAATGTGCTGCAGGAGGAACATTTGGTTTGTATACAGCAGGTCAGACGGGAACAACCCTCACTCTCGGGGCGGATATTTTGCTTTGATCTACAAAAAAAATCCACTCATGACTAATCTGAACAAGGAAATAAAAAAATTTACCCTTTCCCGAGCTGTTATTTTCGGACTACTCATCTGTTTTCTTTTTCAGGCAGCCACCACAGACGGGCAGTCAACCGTAACCAGAGACAGTTCACTTTTTTATGATTCTCATTTTCACCTGACGAATTATATCCAGGAAGGAATTACGGTTCATGATTTCCTGAAAGTCATGGGATCCAAAGTCGGTCGTTCCACATTATTCGGTATTCCCCTGCAACAGGAATGGTCATACGAAAATAGCGGTGATTTTGCACCTACCTATTACCTGGCCACTGACGCACCGCTATATTATTATTCATTTACAGATGCCTATATAGCGATGTCATACAAATCCCTTACACCGATGGAACAAAAACGATTTGATCCAATGATTACCGGATTTAATCCGACTGACATGTATGCGGCTGACCACATTAAAAGAGTACTGAAATTATTTCCTGGAGTATTCAGTGGGATCGGTGAATTTTCTATTCACAAGGAATTTGTTTCATCAAAAATCTCCGGAGAAACAGCTTCCCTCACAAACCCTGCCCTGGACCGAATCCTGGAATTCTCAGGGGAAACAGGTCTCGTCGTGCTGATCCATAATGATATTGATATGCCTTATCCTAAAGAAGGTCAGGAACCTTATTTGCTTAGGCAATTGGGTGCATTATTCAGGCGTCATCCGAATACCACAATAATATGGGCTCACATGGGACTTGGCCGGGTTGTGCAGCCCGTTCAGGATCAATTACGTATTGTTGACAGGGCTCTTTCTGATTCAACACTCAAACATGTTAATATTGATATTTCCTGGAATGAAGTAGCGAAATATATTTTGGCTTCTCCCAATTCGATCAAAGCAACCGCCGATCTGATCAACAAATTTCCTGATCGTTTTCTTTTTGGAACTGATGAAATGGCTCCGGCCAGTCAGGAAGCTTATCTGAAAATCTATTACATGTACGCGCCCCTGTTTGCCCAATTGACACCGGAGAATAAAAAGAAATTACTGATGGGCAATTATGAAAGGCTTTTTAATGCGGCACGGATCAAAGTCCGGGCCTGGGAAAAAATGAATACAGGTAAAAACGAAGTAATACCCGCGCCTACACCAGTTTCCGGAAAGGGAATAAATGCAGAATGAATCCCTGATCCATTTGTCCAAAGTTTCTTAAATAATTCAACGATCCGCATCTGATATGTGTCGGTTATAAATATTACACTGACCCTTTACTGTAGCCGCTACTGCATCCTGATATTGTGTATCCGTAATTCCGAGTTTACGAAATGCAGCGAGATAGTAATTTTTTATTTTCTCACTGCATACCAGTGTTCCAGGTCTCTTATTTTGAATAAGCCCTTTCAGCTCGGTTCCTATCAGTAAACCACTCAGCCAATAATAATTTTCCTTTTTTGTGTTCCTGTTGAACAGATCATTTGTTCTTGCAAGAAATGATGCATGCAACAGGTTATGTTTAAGGCTGTTTGCAACTCCTTCTTCAAAGTTTTTCAACATATCCCCTTCCAAAATATTATCGCTTTCTTCCACATTACCTGAAAGAATACTCTTCCCTGACAATAATGAAAAAAATTCTCCGGTCATATACGTTTTAAAATCAATTGACATGCGCTCTTTTATTACAATATGTTTTGAATGTGTGCCGGGGAAAATAAAAACCTGTTCCTCCGTATTATTTATAAGATCGCAACCGGCCATTTGTATTTCTTCCCCACGCATCACATCATTTTTTGTTTTAGCTCCTGAGATCAAAAGTATTTTCCGATTGAATTCATCAGGGGCAGTAATCACTTTAACATTCAGATCAGATCCATCCGTCTTAAAAGGAAGCTCTTTGTATGGAAGTTCCATCATTCCGATATTCGATGAAGCCATACCTGATATAACCATGTGCCCGTTCTTTAGAGAAAGACCCGATTGCTTTTCTAAAATATCAATCTGATTTTTTAAAACACTCGAATAAAATGGCAACCTGTATTCTTTGTCCCCTCCGCTCTGTTTCCATAATGCAAAAGTTGCTGTAATACCCTGATCACCGGATGTTTCCGCCAACACAGTTCGATGTTCTGCGTCCACAAATCTTGTTCGCAACGAGGTGGTTCCCCAGTCACAACCAATGAATCCATTCATATATTTTTTATTATCACCCGCTATACTTTATTTACCATTCTGCAACGCTACCATCCCTGTGACGCCATATTGGATTATGCCAGTTATGACCCTCAGCATCCATTTTCCTTACCTGATCTTCATCTATTTCAATGCCGAATCCTGCACCCCCGGGTATCATCACAAATCCATCTTTGAAATCAAAAACATTTTTATTTTTTATATAATCCAATAAATCACTTCCCTGATTGTAATGGATGCCGAGACTCTGTTCCTGCATGAAGGCATTGTGACAGGACGCATCCACCTGGAGACAGGCGGCCAATGCGATTGGTCCCAACGGGCAATGAGGCGCTACGGCCACATCAAATGCTTCAGCCATGGAAAAGATTTTCTTGCATTCCGTAATGCCACCTGCGTGTGAGAGATCCGGCTGGATAATATCAACATATCCTTCCTTTAGAATATTTTTGAATTGCCACCTGGAATACATTCTTTCGCCTGTTGCGATGGGGATTGAGACATGATTTGCAATCTCACGCAGCACTTCACTATTTTCCGGAAGCGCGGGTTCTTCAATAAACATTGGATGAAAGGGTTCCAGTTCCCTGGCTAATGTTTTTGCCATGGGCTTATGTACGCGGCCATGAAAATCAATTCCAATGCCTGTCGAAATTCCGACAGCTTCTCTTACCGCGGCGATACGCTGAACAGCCTGATCGATCTTTTCAAAGGAATCAACATATTGCAGTTCTTCTGTAGCATTCATTTTCACGGCAGTGAAACCTTTTTGCATCATTTCTTTTGCAGCCATGCCAACATCTGAAGGGCGGTCGCCACCAATCCATGAATACACTTTTATTGAATCTCGGCATTTACCTCCCATCAACTGGTAGATGGGCGCATTGAAAAATTTTCCTTTTATATCCCACAGTGCCTGATCTATTCCTGCGATGGCACTCATTAATATGGGACCTCCGCGATAAAACCCGCTACGGTACATTAGATTCCAATGATCTTCAATATGCATCGGATCCTTGCCGGTAAGGTATTCCATCAATTCACCTACTGCAGCTTTTACAGTGAGTGCCCTCCCTTCGATCACCGGCTCACCCCATCCGCTGATGCCCTCATCCGTTTCGATTTTCAGAAACAGCCAGCGCGGCGAAACAAGAAATAACCGATAACCTGTAATCTTCATATTTAAGCTTTTAAAAAAACCTACACCGCTTCTGCAAATTGTTTTGCTTTTTCTGCAACCTGAAGTAAATACTCTTTCGTCATTTTCTGTGATGTATTAATTAACGCACTGCCGATGCCATAGGCAACAGCTCCGGCTTTTTTAAACTCCAGGATATTTGTGAGGTTAACGCCTCCGGTTGGCATCATGGGAATCCCGGGAAAGGGTCCGCGCAAATCCCTGAAATAATTGGCACCGACAGAAGCCGGAAAAACTTTAATAATATCAGCACCACTATTATATGCGGAAAGGATTTCAGTTGCCGTAAATGCGCCCGGAATACTAACAGCGCCCATTTGTTTGGTGGTCCGGATGGTATCTATATTCAATGATGGGGAGATAATAAATTTTGCTCCCGCTGAAATAGCCGCTTCGGCCGATGCCGGGTCCAGTACTGTTCCAGCACCAATTAATAACTGATCACCCATTTGAAGGGAAGCCTGTTTAATGACTGATAAAGCATTTCTCGAATTCAGTGTAATTTCTATTACACTCAGTCCGCCTTCCAGCAAAGCGCCGGCTACATTAAAAAAGTCATCCGGATCGATACCGCGAATAATGACTACTATTTTGTGCTTTAATATTCTTGTTAATGTATTCAAATGAATAAAAAGTCTTCTTATTTATCTTATTGAAGTTAGTCAATTTTCGATTTCATGTCGCCTGTTGAATATCATTCACTTTAGTATCCGTATTTAAGAAAAATGACATCGTACACTCATGTAATAAGCGTACACTTATGTAATGAAAGCGTACAGTAATATTTAGAAGCTAAAATTCAAGCGGCTGAATGCCAGCAGCTTGACTCGTCGCATGTTTATGGCAGCAGTATGTCAAACATAAGAACAATGATAAGAAATTATATAAAAACCGCGTTCAGGAGTCTTTTAAAAAATAAAGGCTTTACTGCTTTGAATGTTTTCGGCCTCGCTTTGGGACTGGCTACCTGCCTGATTATTGTTTTTTACGTTTTTGACGAACTAAACTTCGACTCGTATAATAAAAAAGCCGATCGCATTTACCGGATAAATGAGGAAATAAAGTTTGGAGGAAATGAAAATTCTTATGCTGTATCGCCTGCGCCTGCTGCAGCTGCTTTAAAGAGTGATTTTCCTGAAATTGAACAGGCAGCAAGGTTTAGAAACCAGGGAGGGAACCTTGTAAAAAAAGGAAATCAGAATATCAAAGAAGATTTGATGATTTACGCAGATAATTCCATCCTTGACATTTTCACTTTACCGATGATCTTTGGAAATCCCGGAACTGCTTTATCAGAACCAAATACTATTGTTATTACTGAGCGTATTGCTAAGAAATATTTTAACAGGACGAATGTGGTAGGTCAGGTACTAACTTTCAATAATACCGATCCTTATAAAATAACAGGTGTAATCAAGGATATTCCCCTGCAATCTCATTTTCATTTTGATTTTTTTATTGCTATGGCTGGTTTGCAAGAGAGCAGGGACAATGCGTGGTTTAGCAGTAATTTCAATACTTATATTTTACTTAAACCCGGAGCAGATGTTAAAAAGCTGTCTGCAAAGCTTCCCGAATTTTTACATAAGAATGCAGGTCCCCAGATGGAAAGCATCTTACATCTGACTTTTGAAAAATTTGAGCAAACCGGCGACTATTTTAAACTTAATTTGATCCCGCTTAAAAAAATTCATCTGGAATCCAATAGCGTTGGAGAATTGGCAGCAAATGGGAATATCCAATATGTGTATATTTTTTCTGCTATAGCTATTTTCATTTTACTTATTGCCTGTGTAAATTTTATGAATCTTTCCACCGCGCGGTCTGCGAACAGGGCGCGGGAAGTAGGTGTTCGGAAAGTGCTGGGTTCTCCACGAAAATATCTGATAGCACAATTTTTAACCGAATCGATCATGGTGACCTTAGCAGCAGCCGTGATTGCAGTTTTTGTCGCGCTGGCACTTTTGCCCTCGTTCAACCAGATGGCAGCCAAAGAACTGACTGTTACTTCCCATATGGTTATAAGGCTGGTGCCTGTGTTGTTAGCAGTTGTTCTTATAATAGGTTTTCTTGCAGGATCGTATCCGGCATTGTTTCTTTCCGGTTTTCAACCAATTAATGTATTGAAAGGCAAATTAGCCGCGGGTTTTAAGGGAGGCAGACTGCGCAGTTTCCTGGTTGTTTCTCAGTTTGCTATTTCTATATTCCTGATCATCGGAACCTTAGTCATTTATAACCAGTTAAAATATATCCAGAGTAAAGATTTAGGATATAATCGTACTCATGTGCTTATTGTGTGGGGACCATTTGGCGAAAGTGCCAGGGCTATTAAGGGTGAAGTGAAACATATAGCGGGTGTTCAAAATGCAACACTTACCATGTGTTTACCAACTGTTAACTACGGAAACTCTACTTCATTTTTCAAAGACCCCATGGTAGATCAGAAAAAAGCATTGTTAACCCAGGAATGGACGGTAGATGAAAATTATATCAACACACTTGGAATACAAATGCTTTCCGGCAGAAATTTCTCTAAGGATATATTGATGGATTCCACCGCAGTAGTCATCAATGAGTCTGCTGCTAAATTGCTGAATTTTACTGATCCCTTAAACCAGTTTCTGTATTCGCCCTCCGACAATATGGCTACAAAGATGAACAAGTATCATATCATCGGTGTCATGAAGGATTTTAATTTCAAATCACTGAGAGAAAATGTCACTCCGTTATTACTTACACTTGGTGAAGACCGCGGAGCCCTGAGTATGAAGATTAATTCATCTAATATTCCGCTATTGCTCGATCAGGTTAAAGATAAATTCAAACAATTAGCCTCCGATCAGCAGTTCAGGTATTCATTTATGGATGAGGATTTTGATTCGATCTATCGGGCGGAGGAACGCATGGGTAAAATATTTATCACTTTTACCAGCCTTGCCATCTTAATTGCCTGCCTGGGATTGTTTGGATTGGCCGCCTATGCTGCTGAACAAAGAACTAAGGAAATCGGTATAAGAAAGGTATTGGGAGCGAGCGTAATTACAATCGTACGAATGCTTTCAGTTGACTTTATAAAACTGGTAATTATTTCAATCCTGATAGCTTCCCCCCTGGCATGGTTTGCCATGCAAAAATGGCTTCAGGGATTTGCTTACCGTCAGGAAATTCAATGGTGGGTTTTTGCAATTGCTGGACTTGGAGCAATTCTGATTGCATTCATAACGATCAGCTTTCAGTCAATCAGGGCTGCCTTAGCGAATTCGGTAACCAGCCTTCACTCAGACTGAGCTTCGGCTGGTGAAACCAGTTTGAAATGGAATAGAATATGTTATAACACAACTTCACTTACAAAACGGTTTACAACGCATTCAACAAATCTTTCCCTTTGATGAGGTGCAGATATTTTAGAGCAGCAGTGCGTAATCGCCTGCATAATTGCCTGCCTGGTTTTTAGCGGATAGTATTTCTTTAGTTTATCTGCAAGATATTCTACCTCCCAATGTTCCGAACAGGCAAATTTCGATTGGTCTTTTTCGTCCTTGATCTTTCGGTTGTCATAAGAATTCCAGTCCTCAAGTAATACCGGGTGTGCCATAAAGTCGATTTGATCGAATATACCACAATTAAAAACAGCCACCTGTTATAAAATAGGAAAGCCTTCGTTCAGAATGAAGGCAGTCACAGATAACTGTATGGAGTGGGTGTAAAAGAAAAAAACCGCCAGGTTTACTCGGCGGTTTCTCAAAAATAGGATCTTAATTGCTTTTCGTTAGGATTGGATAATTGGTTTCTCTGGACTGGATCGGTTATTTCTTTCGGATTGGATATATCAAATGTAGGAGCGTTTAGGCATTCCTGATAGCGCAGCAACACTCGATTTTTATCGTAAGTTTACGAAGCCTTTATGCAAGTCACTTCTATAAATACCTTCAATTCAACGAATTGAGTCATTTCAATTAAAGTAACCATTCAGAGAATATCACAGGATTGACCATGTGTGATATTTGGCATTTT
>JABDDT010000083.1 GCA_013287475.1 Bacteroidota bacterium | reverse complement strand
GGTTATTCACCAACACCTGTTCAATATTATTTGTATGATCCGCTCCTTCTACCGCATTATTATTTACGTTCGCAGGAGACGGATCCAGGATCATAGGAAGATGTTTGGTTCCACCAGGTTCAGTAACAGTAAGGTCCAGATCATTGACAAGCGTAGTCGCTGCCTCAGGTATGGCGGGAGCATCAGGCCAGTATAAAAGAATTTTTAATTGATAAGTTCCTGCGGGTATGGATGGAATGGTGAACTGCTGATTTCCCTGATTGCTTACCGAGCCGGAGAAATAATGATTTTGTTCAAGCGCCTCCACTGTTGTGCGACCGCTGATCATTCCGAAACCAAAAATATAATCCGGGCCCGGATTACCTAAATCAACAGCACTATTTGTTGCCAGAGCCTTCAATAATGCACCATCCGGATATGCACCTGCGTGCAGTTGTTTATATCTTTCAACAATGAGTGCGAGGATGCCGGCAACAGTGGGACTGGCCATACTGGTACCATTATAAGTAGCATAAGAGTTTACAGGAATTGTGGAAGTAATATTTACCCCACCTGCAACCAGTTCGGGTTTAATACGCCCGTCATTGGTAGGCCCCAGGCTGGTAGCTCCGCCAATGGAATAATTCATATTATCCATTGACCCTACTGTTAAAATATTCTTTCCTGTTTGAAATCCTGATTTTATGGTTGCGTAACCAGGAGGGTATGGTGAACAAGTGAAATACCCGTCATTGCCAGCAGCGAAAACGTGCAATAGTTTGGGGTAGCCTAGCATTTGTGAATCCACATAATAACTGAGGACATTATAATCACCTTCTCCCGGACAGCCGGCATCTCCATTATAATAAGAGTTGTTTGTCAGAGGCATATTATAATCAGCTACATAGGTTGGACTATTCACAAGAATATTACTGAAATCATTCACTACCAGGTGAGTTCTGGGAGCCATTCCTGTCCACATGGGATTTAGAATTCCACCACCCGCAATAATTCCGCTGGTATGTGTTCCATGCAGATCCACCGGCTCATCCGTACGCATGATGAGTTTTCCGGCCAGGTCAACATGTTGGGAAGGATCTGCATTATCACCTATACCGAGTATAAGATTTTTACCGCTGAGATTTCTTCCCAAACTGGCCGCGAGTGACTGAACCCCATGTATAGCACGGTTATTATAATTTAAAGGAACATCCTCCAGGTGAATCCGACTGATGGAATGAATAAAAGGTAATAATGAAAGCTTTCGAATGGTTTCGTAACTGCCCCGGATAAACCATGTGTGGGCAGGTTTTATTTTTGTTTCAACGATGTCAGCGCCTGAAGCTATGATTGCCTTTTCAACGATGTTTTTATCTGTTGGAAAACAAGTGATGGCAATCAGGTCCTTAGGCCCTTTGATTTTTTCAGAATAATTCGTCAGTCCGGAGTTCACTTTTAAAGCCGGCGGTATCGCATATATATTCTTAATGCCCAGACCTGGGGGATTTTTTAAGGAGAAACCCTGTTTACAAACGGCGAGGTAATTCGTTCCTGATAACCATTGTTCCAGTTCAATACCAATATTTTCCAGTTCGGATTTTAATGCCGGATCAGCGATCCGGTTCATCTGGATCACCACATAATAATTTGACCCATAACGGGTGGATTGCCAGAGCGGGTGGCTGGTTTTATGATTCAGAAGGCCGTTTTCGGCGGTCAGTTTACCATTCTTAAATGTGGGTGATGGCAGGGTAGCCTGTCCATAGGAAACCGGCCTTATCAGGATGAATATTAGCAGGGCGCACAGGATTCGGAACATGGGGCGTTGGTTTTGGGCCGGGATCTACAAAAATAAACGTGAAATTTCAATAAAAGTTTCCTGAAACTAAACGCGGCAGTGGCCCGATTATTTCATCTATAAGTTTTTGAAAACTAAACCAGTACACTAAAATTTCAAAATAATTTTGGGAATCCCGGGATTTCCTTTTACTTGGGAACAAATTCAATTAGCTCCGGCTTTGAATTACCTTCCTGTCGAAAAAAGCTGAATTTGGAGCATTCCTGGATTTTTGAGTAGCGAGTTGAAATTTGAATACATTTTTGCATATTATCTATCGAATTGTTTTGCTATCGTGTTTTCTGTGCTTTTGGACAATACTAAAAGCCGGAAACGGTGTGGGCATTTCCATCAGACTGGATACAGTTCCAAAAAACCAATCAGATACCATTCCCACAACTCAGCCGCCAAAAAAGCGAAGCAGCATCACGCGTTATTTAAATATTATAACTGACCAGCAGCAAAGGGATTCTCTTTTTTTAAAACTATCAAAGACAAATGCCCCGGTTCCCATGTCGGATAGTATGATATTTAAATCACGGGAGAATAGTTTTAACGTTTATGGCGGCAAACAGATCCGTTACATATATTATAATCAGCTAAAGGTATTTGGAACAACGATTGAAGACACGACCGTTGTACCCAACAAACTCATCAGGTTTGCAAATACACTGCATTATGACACAAGAATATGGATGATCAAGCAATCACTTTTTTTTCGTGAAGGAGATACGGTAAATGCTTATAAACTGGTGGACAATGAACGTTATCTGCGCCGTCTGCCTTTTATTCAGGACGCCAGAATTTATGTAATCAACAGTTACGAGAGCAGTGATTCCATTGACATCGTTGTTCTGACTAAAGATGTTTTTGAATACGGAACCAGCATTACATCCATTAATAATACCAGCGCATCCGCTACCGTATTCAATAATAACCTTCTCGGTGCCGGTCAGAAAGTCGCGTTCGGTTTTAGCTGGAATAATTTCTACAACCCCCGGTGGAATACCGGTGCCAGTTATACCAAATATAATGTTGCCGGATCCTTCGCGGATATATCAGTTGGATATACCATGCTGAATGATAAGATAAACACAGATACAGGCCAGTATGAGAATTCTGCCTACCTGATTGTTAATCGTCCACTTTACAGTACCTGGGCCTCTCTGACTGGCGGTCTAACGTTGTCGGCTAACCGCTCGGTGAATATTTATAGTTTGCCGGATACCTTATACAGAAATTATGAATATAACCTGATAGATGCATGGGCGGGATACAATTTCACAAACCAGTATAAAAAAACAGGTTATAATAGTTCAAAACCAAATATCGGTATTGAGCTCAGGAGTTTTAATAAAGATTTTACATTATTACCCACGGAATCAGATCTGAAATCAAATCCGAATTATAATTCTCATTACTTCCTGTTAAGTCAGCTGGTTTTTTATCATCAGGACTTCTTTAAAACCAATTACTTTTTTGGATTTGGACGAACGGAAGATATTCCGATGGGATATACATATGCTGCAAGTTTTGGATTGGACAGCTGGACGGGTTTAAAACGAAGTTATACGGCGATTCAAACCCAAAAATACTGGTTCCTCGGAAAAAATCTGATCAGCTCTACCATTGGGTTTGGAGGTTTTTGGTATAATCATCAATCGCAGGATGCGGTTTTGCATATTTCAACAGATTATTATAGTAACCTGTTTCATTTTAACGGGCCAAAAGTGAGGGAATTCCTTCATGCTGATTATGTCATTTGTTTTAACCCTGTTTTATATCAGCCGGTAAATATTAACCGCGACAATGGTATTTTCGGATATCGTAATACATTATTTAACGATTACCAGCGATTGAACCTAAGTGCCCAGACAAATTATTACAGTCCTATCAGTATATACGGGTTCAAGTTTAATTTTTATTTATTGCTGCAAGCCTCATTGCTGTCATCGCAAAAGGCATCCATCTTTACCAGTCCGTTTTATTCCGGCTTTACTTTAGGATGCCAGATAAGGAATGAAAACCTGTCATTTAATACGCTTCAGATTTCCGCCAGTTATCAGCCTATTGTTGCACATGGGCCGGATGCTGCCAATGGTCCTAGTACTATTTTTTTATCACTGACTTCTGTAACAGCGTTTAATTTCCCCATTTTTGCGCTTTCACAGCCGACGCTGATTCAATTTCGGTGAGAATAAGCTTTGGAAGTATAAGGGTATAAGAGTATAAGAGTATAAGAGTGTAGGAGTGAGGGAACTATTAACTTCACTCTTATACTCTTATACTCTTATACTCCTTATTCCTATACTCAGAATTATCCGATCTTTATTCTATTCTTTTTTAGCTGCAACGTTCATATTGAATGAGTTGTCATATTAGTAATCGTGAAAACTGTATTGCTTTTACATTTACTGCTTATTTCGATGTTTGGCTGGTCACAAACATTTCCCGTACCTGGTCAGCTTGCATCTACGGCATTTCCCGTATGCGGAACCAGTATATTTCAGCAGCAAGTGGTTCCGATTGGCAGCACCGCCAGTTTAGCTGTCCCTGGTTGTGGTTCTTATCCCGATACCAATCCATTCTGGTATTCATTCACCTGTTTTGTCGGAGGAACACTTGGATTTCTTATTACACCCAATAACCGTAATGACGATTACGACTGGATGCTTTTTGATATTACCGGCCATAATCCCGATGACGTTTATACCAATGTTTCACTGATTGTAACAGGAAACTGGTCCGGTTCCTCCGGGTTGACCGGTGCAATAAGAGGTGGTAGTACTAAAATTCAATGTGCGTCTGACCCTGCTGTTTATGAAACTACTTACAGCACTATGCCAACCCTGATTCAGGGACATAAATATCTTCTTCTGGTCAGCCACTATACTGAAACACAAAGCGGATATTCACTGGCTTTCGGCAGCGGCACAGCTGTTATTACGGATACCCTAAAACCAATTTTGAAATCAGCAACCACCAGTTGTGACAGGAAAACATTAACTGTAACGCTGAATAAAAAAATGCGGTGCAATAGTCTCGCTGCGAACGGCTCTGATTTTCTGATTGCAACCAATCCGGTTTCTATAACCGGAGCTTCCGGAATGAATTGTAATAATGGATTTGATATGGATACAATCCAGCTTACGACAGATACTCCCATACCTCCGGGAACTTATTCACTTCAGGCACAAATCGGAACCGACAATAATACTTTACTGGATGATTGCGGTACACAGATTCCTGCCGGAGACAGCGTCAGTTTTAAAGTATTGCCAATACAGCCTACACCTTTTGACAGTCTCACAAGACCTGTATGTGCCCCGAATATTCTTCAGCTTGTTTTTGCCAAACCTATTCAATGCAATTCAATTGCACCGGACGGATCAGATTTTACAATAACAGGAGACCCGTCAGTTCGTATTTCCGGAGCTTCAGGAACCTGTGCCAATGGATTAACCAGTGTCATAAATCTTACCCTGAATGGACCAATCGTCGCAGCAGGAAATTTTAATGTCACACTTGTAACGGGTAACGATGGAAATACAATCATTGATATGTGCGGCCTTGAAACACCTTCAGGGGCAGTACTTTCTTTCAGTACAAAAGATACCGTTTCAGCTTCCTTCAATTATAATATTGGATTTGGATGCAAATATGATACGATCGCTTTAAACTATCAGCCGGATCATGGTGTCAACTTTTGGCAATGGAATGTAGATTCATCCGTACAAAATAATTTAATGGATCCATCCATTGTTTATAGTATTTACGGATTGAAGTATATTCAGCATATTGTATCAAATGGATTTTGCAGTGATACAGTTTCACAGGTTGTTAATTTGGATAATAAACTCAATGCGGCATTTCAGGCTCCCAATGAAGTTTGTCCGAAAGACCTGGTGAAATTTACCGATTCTTCCTTAGGTAATATCATATCATGGAATTGGAATTTCGGTGACGGAACTTCCAGTAACCTGCAAATGCCGGCTTCTCATCTGTACCCGGATACATGGGCTGGCGAAACATATACTGTAAGCCTTGTTGTTAAAAATAACCTGGGTTGTTTTGACACTCTTTCCAAACAGATTGTAAAACTGCAGAGTTGTTATATAGCTGTTCCAAATGCTTTTACACCCAATGGCGATGGCAAAGACGACTATCTATATCCCCTGAATGCTTTTACTGCAATCAATCTGGAATTCAGGGTATTCAACCGGTACGGCCAGCTTGTATTTGAAACGCGCGACTGGACAAATAAATGGGACGGAACCATTCATGGAAAACCGCAGCCGCCAGGTGCTTATGTGTGGACACTCCGGTATAACGATGCATCTTCGGGTAAGAATTTTTTTATGAAGGGAACGAGTATATTGATAAGATAAATTATTTCACCAGGTAATCTCCTGTCAGATAAATGGAATCAGTTTTCCCTTTTTTATCAAAATATGTTTGCCTACACCATACAGGAACTCTGAAAAATTTGAAAGATCTGAACACAGGAAATAATAAGGTACCCGGAATGAATTAACTTTATAAACTTTAATAAATAAGATGTCCGCGAAAGAATGACCCGCGGGCGCTGGAACGGTTTATGAGGCAAACATTAAAATATTAATTTCATGGAAACAGCAGAAAAAACAATTACCAGCTTAGAAGCACTATGTATCAATACAGTGAGGGTACTGGCTGCAGACGCCGTGCAAAAAGCCGATTCGGGACACCCGGGCACAGCCATGGCACTTGCACCACTTGGTTATCTGCTCTGGTCCAAAATAATGAACTATAATCCCCAGGATCCAAACTGGCCTAACCGCGACCGTTTTATTTTATCTGCTGGTCATGCCTGCATGCTGCAATACAGCTATCTGTACCTGACCGGTTACGATCTTACATTGAATGATATTAAAAAATTCAGACAATTACATAGTAAAACGCCCGGTCATCCTGAATATGGATTATTGGATGGTATTGAAGCAACTACCGGTCCCCTCGGACAGGGATTTGCAAACGGGGTAGGCATGGGTATTGCTCAAAAATGGCTGGCAGACCGTTATAACAAACCCGGGTTCGATCTTTTTGATTATAGTATTTATGTTATTTGCAGCGACGGAGATATCATGGAAGGAATTAGTTCTGAAGCTGCATCTGTGGCAGGAAATCTTCAGTTGGGGAATCTGATTTATATATACGACGATAATCATATAACCATTGAAGGAAATACGGCTATTACATTTAATGAAGATGTGGGAGCCCGTTTCCAGGCTTATGGCTGGCACGTTCAGGTATTGCCTGATGGAAATGATCTGGGCGCTATGGAGGATGCCCTAAAAAAGGCTAAAGCAGAAACAGGCAAACCCTCATTAATCAAGCTGAGAACCCATATTGCCTATGGAAGTCCTAATAAAGTGGATTCTGCATCAGCTCATGGCTCACCTCTTGGTGAAGATGAAGTCAGGCTGGTAAAAAAATTCTTTGGTTTTGATCCTGACCAGTCTTTTGTGGTGCCGGAAAATGTAATTTCTTTTTACAGAACCGCTGGAAAAGCAGGAATCGAAAAAGAAAAACTATGGAATAATCTCTTCAATCAATACAGGGAAAAATATCCAGTGGAAGCAAATGAATTTGTATCGACCAGCAATGGAAAACTTCCTTCCGGTTGGAAAGAAAAAATTCCAGTTTTCAGCGGCAGTGAAAAAATGGCAACCCGCAAGGCTTCGGGGAAAGTTTTGAATGCGATCGCAGATCAGATCCCTTTCCTGATAGGTGGCTCTGCAGATTTGTCACCATCAACAGATACGATCCTCAATAAGTATGAATCATTTTCGGCGGAAAACAGGGATGGCAGGAATTTTCATTTTGGAATAAGGGAACATAGTATGGGTGCCATCCTGAATGGCATAGCACTTACCAAAGGTTTTATTCCTTATGGAGCCACTTTTTTAATATTCTCGGATTATATGAGACCTCCGATGAGGCTTGCTGCGATCAGTAAAATAAAACCCATTTATGTTTTTACCCACGATAGTATTGGATTGGGTGAAGACGGTACAACCCATCAGCCCATTGAACAGCTGGCAGGCCTGCGGTCTGTTCCAAATATGACTGTTATTCGTCCTGCAGATGCCAATGAAACGGCACAGGCATGGAGGGTGGCATTGGAACATAATGGGGGACCGGTTGCCATTGTATTGACCAGGCAGGGACTTCCGATCATTGACCAGGAGAAATATTCCAAAGCAACCGGACTTGAAAAAGGAGCATATATTCTTTCAGATTCAGAAAAAGATCCGGAAGTCATATTGATCGGAACGGGATCAGAAGTGAACCTTTTGTTGAAGGCACAGGAAAAGCTGAAAGATAAATCTGTTCAGGCAAGAGTCGTCAGTATGCCTTCATGGGAATTATTCGAAAAACAGGATGCTGCCTATAAAGAATTGGTTTTTCCAAAAAAGATCCGCAAGAGATTATCCGTTGAAGCTGCTTCCACTTTTGGCTGGCTGAAATATACAACGGAAGATGGAAAGAGCCTGGGCATAAATCGTTTTGGAGAGTCTGCACCCGGAGAGGAGATCTTTAAAGAGTTTGGTTTTACGGTGGAAAATATCGTATCATTAGTGGAATATTTATAAATCAGATATTCCTATGATGAGGTTTCCTTTTTATGCCCGTATGGCATTGACCCTTTTTGCAATAGCATTGATTTTGTTATTCATGTGGATTGGGAAATCTGTGTTTGTTCCGCTGTTTTTTTCTTTCCTTGCGTCCATCCTTCTCCAACCGGTTGTTCTTTATCTGGAAAAACACCGCTTCCCGCGTGTGCTGGCAGCAGGAAGTACCCTGTTCATTTTTATGGTGCTGTTCCTTGGTTTATTTTATTTTTTCACCAGGCAGCTAATCCGCCTTTCCAGGGATCTTCCTTCTCTTCAGGCAAAAGTATTGGAAAAATGGCAGGATGTTCAGGACTGGGTAAGCGATAAATACCATATCACCAATACACAACAGATTTCGTATCTGCATAAATCAGGAACTGGTATATTAAATACTGCCATGAATTCAGTAGCCACGACTTTTATTGGAATTGCCGAAACGCTTGTACTCACTATTTTCTTTTTCATATTTACATTTTTCATACTTCAGTACCGCAGGCTGATCATGCGCTTTGTGGTTGAATTGTTTCATGAATCGCATAATGTAATGGTGAAAGATATTATCACGAGGATCCGTTCACTGATCAACAGTTATGTACAGGGTTTGCTGATTGAAATGAGTGTGGTGGCAATTATTATTTATATCAGCCTGATGATCATCGGCGTGAAATATGCTTTATTGATCAGCGTTATGGCAGCCACGCTGAATATCATTCCCTACCTCGGTATTTATTTTAGTATGGCAGTAGCCATGCTGATCACAGCCGCAACCAATTCTACAGGACATGTAGTAGCGGTAGGAGTCGTTTTCCTTGTTACCCATTTTGTGGATGCTAACATGATCCTTCCTCATGTAGTGGGCGGGAAAGTAAAAATGAATCCTTTCGTTACGATACTGGCAGTATTAATCGGACACCTGATCTGGGGCATACCCGGGATGTTTTTGTTTATCCCTCTTACTGCAATGTTCAGGCTGGTAAGTGAAGAAATTCCGGAATTAAAACCCTGGGCTATCCTTCTCGGTGAAGAAAAAACGTAATAAACCTAAATATGGTTTATTTGTAGAATATTCTCCCCGCCTCAGGGGCAGGAAATCGTTTACCGATTATTTCGATAAAGGCTTGTTCTTTGCTCTAATCAGGAAACCCAGGCACAGCATATGACGATCAGCAAGTCTGTCAGGAAGGTAGTGAGACGGATTTTTGGTATTACAATTACAACGGTACTTGTTCTACTGGGCATAATCCTGTTAATCCTTTTGCTGATCCAGACAGGTCCGGTTCAAAATTACGGCAGGGGGGAAATTAGAAGCTTATCTGGAAAATAAACTGCATACTAAGGTCCGGATTGGCAATCTGTATATTGGTTTTCCTTCCCGAATCATACTTAAGAATATTTACCTGGAAGACCGCCGCAAAGACACCCTCTTATCCGGTGGAAAAATACAGGTGGATATCAGTATGCTGAGATTATTCAGCCGGGAACTTCGGATCAATTACCTGGAATTGGACGATATAACCATGAAGGTTAAACGTCAGCTCCCTGATTCGGTTTTTAATTTTCAATTCATCGCCGACGCATTTAGTTCTCCACCGGATACAACCCTGCAAAAGAAAAATGATTCAGGAGGTTTTCATTTTATAATCGGTTCGATTCATCTGCAAAATGTTCACGCATCTTATGGAGACGATGCCACAGGAAATGATGTGAATGTAAATCTGGGAGTATTCAATACAAAATTAAAAACCTTTGATCCCGAACACCAGGTATATGCAATTCCTGATATAAGCCTTGCAGATATTTCCGGGAAAATTCGACAGTATAAACCCATTCTCATCCTGCATCATATAGCGGATACCATCAGCGAACATAATAAAAATTCAGGGCCCGTTAAACTTGAACTGGGGAATATAGATTTTACCCATATAAATATGGATTACCGGAATGAAATTGAAAATATGGATGCGGGCATCCGGCTAGGCCATTATCAATCAAAAGTTGATTCCATTAATCTTTCAACATTTCATATCAAACTTAAGGAGATAACCCTGAACAACACAATGGCAGTAGTAAGATTCGGTAAACTAAATAAAATAAAAACAAAAAAGACCGCAGCAGAAGAACCCCTTAATCATTCAGGAAACTGGAGTGTAGATGTAGCCGGAATTTCTATCGACAGCACCCATTTGCAATATGATGACGATAATCAAGTTCCAATAAAAAAGGGAATGGATTATAGTCACCTGAATTTAAAACGATTTCGGTTGAAAGTTTCTAAACTTCATGCCGATCCTTCGAATATCGGCGGACTAATATCAGGATTTTCATTTGACGAAAAAAGCGGATTTGTTTTGAAGAATCTTTCAGCGGGAATATCCTTTGATTCCACAGGAGCCTCCTTAAAAAACCTGGTTCTTAAAACAAATTATTCTAACATCAGAAATCAGTCTTCCATACATTACCAGTCGCTGGAAGAACTGAAAAAACATCCTGGCAATTTGGAGACAAACCTTGAATTTGACCGGTCCCGAATTGCCATTCAGGATTTATTAATCTTTGTACCCTCCCTGGAAGGAATGCTAAAAGATTATTCACAGGCTACTCTTCTCCTGAATGGTAAACTTACCGGTTATTTGAAAAACCTGAAAATACTGTATCTCGAAATAGATGGATTGGGAAATACTTCACTGGCTGCATCAGGCCAGATCAGGGGATTACCCGATGGGAAAAAAGCTGTTTACAATATAACCATTTCAAAATTTACAACCTCCCTGAAAGATATTCACCGGATGATACCGGCTAATTCAATTCCGGATAACTTGCGCATTCCCGCAAGCATTGCAGCCAACGGGAAATTCTCAGGGACCATAAAAAGTTTTTTTGTTCAGCTGCATACGACTACGAGTAACGGAATGGCGGATATATCAGGAACACTGGATCTTGACAGAAAAACCTATGACCTTAAAGCCGGTACAAAATCGCTTGATCTTGGATATATATTAAAACAGGATAGTTTATTTGGTAAGATCACTTTGGATGCTACGGCAAAAGGATCGGGTTTCGACCCAAAAAATATGAACAGTGTTTATCATGTTCACCTGGGTGATGCTGTAATTAAATCATATGAATACCGAGGATTAATCCTGGATGCACAACTGCAAAACGGGAACGGAAGAATTACCTCCTCTATGCAGGATCCCAATATCACTTATCAGCTAAAAGCTGAAGCGAATTTTCAGGGCAAATATCCTTCCATTAGAATGGATTTGAATCTGGATACATTGAATGCACTGGCGCTAAATCTTCTGAGGGATAGTTTGCAAATGCATTTGAAATTGAATGCAGATTTCAGATCTACTGATCCGGACGCACTGCAGGGGAAGATGTCAATAAATGATCTCAGATTAACGTATGGAATGCATCCTTTACATACAGACAGCATCTCTCTTGTCGCTCTTCATTCAGATACAGGACAAACGATCAGTCTGCGTTCCGAGGCAGCTGACATAGACTGGGGCGGCCGGTATAAAATTACGCAGGTTGCTGAATCAATGAAACAATTCATAAATACCTACTATAAGATTCCTGTATCCAATAATGACAGTACAGAACCTGAACAATGGAAGATGGATCTTGAGTTGAGGCCTTCACCACTTGTGCTTGCAATCATGCCTTCTTTGAAGGGATCAGACAGTTTAAAAGGAAATATACGATTCAACAGTTTAAAAAAGGATTTAAGTCTCGACCTCCATACAGATAAGATTCAATTAAATCAGCTTGTAATACATCAGTTCAGGGTGGCTGCATATACAAAGAACCAGGGTCTGGATTATAATATTTCAATTGACGATGCCGGACAGAGTGAATTCCAACTTTACAAGACGGATTTATATGGAACGCTTGCGAATAATAAATTGACAATCGCATTGCGTCTGAAGGATAAAAAAGTGAAGGACAAATATTTTCTGTCCGGAACTGCCTCAACCGTTAATCATGGAATAAGGTATATTTTTAATCCGGATA
>JABDDT010000082.1 GCA_013287475.1 Bacteroidota bacterium | reverse complement strand
TTAAAAGATTTGTTGTTGGAAGTTTTGATGATGAAGCTGTTTTGTTTCCAGCCGTGAAGAAAGTTCGTATGGCCGGATACAAATTATATGATGTGTATACTCCTATGCCTATTCACGGTCTGGATCAGGCAATGGGGTTAAGGGATACCAGTCTTCATACGGCCGGATTTATTTACGGTATTACCGGAACGGCAACTGCATTGAGCGGGATCAGCTATGCATTGATTTATGACTGGCCACTGAATTTTGGCGGTAAACCGCATTTTGCTTTACCGGCCTGGATCCCGATTACATTCGAGCTGACGGTACTGTTCGCTTCCATTGGTATGGTGCTGACCTTTTGCTATCTCTGCCAAATGGCGCCCTTTGTCAGGAAACATCATTTCAGCCTTCGGGCAACAGATGATTTATTTGTGATGGTGATTGAATGCACAGCAAAAACCAACGAAGCGGATTTACAGATATTTTTAAAATCTGTAGGTGCACAGGATGTACATACACAGAACGCTGAAACGGGCTGGTGGCTGGGAACATATAGTAAGAACATTCCGCTGGTTGATGATCCAAAAACTATTCTGGCATAACGAAATGAAAGTTGAAATGCAGATTCAAAAAAAATTGATTCCTTTCTGTTTATCCCTGGCCTTGCTGGCGTCCTGCAGTAGCGATGTGCGACGGGATACGGGAAGAATTTATATGCCTGATATGACGTATAGCCGGGCTTATGAAACTTACGCACTCACCCCGGAAGAAAAGGAAATTTTATTAAAGAAGGGTATTCACTTCAGCAATATTCCGGTTAAAGGCACACTGAAAAGGGGAGCTTTATTTCCCTTCGATATTCCAATGGATTCAGTTGCGGGTGATACGACAAACTATGTGGCATCAAAACAGGTTAAAAATCCGCTGACGGGTTTGGATGAAATTACCATGACGGAAGCAAAGAGATTGTACCTGGTTAACTGTGGTATTTGTCACGGTACTAAACTGGACGGTAACGGTCCTTTGTATAAAGGTGGTGATGGCCCATTCCCTGCAAAACCGGCCACGCTGGTGGGGGATGTTAAATATGAAGCAATGCCGGAAGGTCAGATGTATTATTCAGTTACTTATGGAAAAAATAAAATGGGCAGTTATGCTTCCCAGCTGGATACGCGGCAAAGGTGGATGGTGATTGCATATATTAAATCGAAACAGGCAGGATCAAAACAAGTAGCTGCAGTTTCAGATTCAACAGGAAATAAAAAATAAGCAGGGCAGTTTAAAAAATTATAACGGATGTCTATTAAAGAACGTTTTGAAATACCTTCTGGTTTCAGGATGTGGTCAATGGGACTTATGGCAGTCGGGGTTCTTTCCCTGATTGTTGGATATTTTGTATACGGCAACGGCGACGAAGCCCATCAGACCAGGTTCTGGGCTACACTTTTGCAAAACAGTGTTTATTTTTTACTGGTTGTAAATGCGGCTATGTTCTTTTTCTGTGCCGTAACACTGGCTATGGGAGGATTTCAAATGGCATTCCGTCGTGTAACTGAAGCCATTTCAGCCTGCGTCCCCGTGATTGGCGGAATTACTTTTGTTATACTGATGTGCATCGTGATGGGTCACAAATCTTTTATTTACGAATGGCTAGATAAAGCGGTGGTTGCAAAAGATCCTGTGCTGAATGGTAAGAAGGGATTCCTGAATCCGGCATTCTTTATTACCTGGACTACACTTACAATTGGCTTATGGACAGTACTCGGATATAAAATGCGCAAAATCAGCCGTGAACTTGATGATCATGTGCCTACTATTGAAGAAGGCAAAAAGTATATTTTTAAGAATACAATTTGGGCAGGGCTATATATTGTCTGGTTTGCCCTTACAGTAGCATCCACTGTTCCCTGGCTCTGGCTGATGAGTATTAATGCGCACTGGTTCAGCACCATGTACAGCTGGTACACATTTGCAAGCACATTTGTGGCCGGAGTTGCGCTGATAACCCTGTTTGTTATCTATCTGAAAAACAAGGGTTACCTGGAATATGTAAACAAAGAGCATCTGCATGATCTTGGAAAATTCCAGTTTGCTTTTTCAATATTCTGGACCTATCTGTGGTTCTCCCAGTTCATGCTGATATGGTACGCGAATATTCCGGAAGAAACCACCTATTTCAGGCCCCGGTTTGAAGGTGCGTATACCGGTATTTTCTATCTGAATCTTGTTATAAATTTTCTGGCTCCCCTGTTGATTTATATGCGCAGAAGTTCCAAACGTAACTATGCTGTATTAACCATTATGTCTGTAGCTTTGCTATTTGGTCACTGGCTGGATTTTTACCAGATGGTTTTTGCAAGTCTGTTTCCGGATCATGTGTCCTTGAACCTCTTTGATATTGGAATTGCTGCGGGATTCGTGGGACTGATCATCTACCAGACAGGAAACGTGTTGGCGCGTTTTCCGATATATGCAAAAAATCATCCGTTTTTTAAAGAAAGTATTATTCACTATACTTAGTCGTTCCTGTTATCATAAGAATTAAAACGATTAAATTTTTTTAAGTATCATGTCTACCATTTTTCTGTTTGCAATTTTATTAATGGGTTTTGTGATCACATTTCAGATTGCGAAAGCCAGCGAATATGTGGGCATCCTGAAAGGCGAAAAGAAAAATAACGAACAGAATAACCGGATCAACGGATTTCTGATGATCGTATTTCTGGTTCTGGGTCTGATCGGTGTTTACTGGTGCAATGAATTATTCAAAGGGAAAATTCTGGGGAAAGCAGCATCGGACCATGGAGAGAAGATTGACTCGATGCTTTACATAACAATTGCCATCACAGGTGTTGTATTTTTCATCACACAAATCCTCTTATTCTGGTTTTCTTTCAAATATCAGTATTCAGAAAAAAGGAAAGGATATTATTTCCCTCATAATAATAAACTGGAAGTGATCTGGACGGTGGTCCCTGCCATTGCACTGACCGTGCTTGTTGGTTTCGGACTGATGTACTGGTATCAGATAACCGGCGAAGCGCCTAAAAATGCCATGGAGGTAGAAGTTACCGGAAAACAATTTAACTGGATCTTCCGGTATCCGGGCAAAGACAATGTTTTTGGTAATAAATATTATAAAAATATCAGCGACGCTGAAAACAATTCGCTGGGTTTATTATGGGATGATCCAAAAACACATGATGATATTGTAGTAACAAATACTATGTATCTCGTGGTGAACCAGCCTGTAAAACTTATCATCAATTCACGTGATGTGATTCATGATGTTGGACTTGTAGCTTTCAGAATGAAAATGGATGCAGTTCCGGGAACACCTACAACCATGTGGTTTACTCCGAAGTATACAACACAGGAGATGAAGAAAATGACCAACAACCCGGATTTTGAATATGAGATTTCCTGTGATCAGATGTGTGGGAAGAGTCATTTTTCCATGAAAGGGACCGTGCAGGTTGTAAGTCCGGAAGAATTTATTTTGTGGCGTGCAAAACAGGTTCCCAATTATGCACAGGTGATGAAGGATAAAATGCCTTCGACACCTGCAGCTGATTCGGTTAAAACGACTGCAGTGAATATGCCTGCAAAGTTGGTTGCAACTAATTAGGCGTTAAGCATTAGGCTTTATGCGTTAAGCGTAAAAGGATTATAATAAAGAATAAATTTTTACTGATGAGTACTGATTCGACGATACATGGGACGGGTGAGGTAATCGTTTCTCACGACACGCACGACGCGGGTCCTGAAGTCCATCATCATAAGGAGACTTTTATCACAAAATATGTTTTCAGCCAGGATCATAAAATGATCTGTAAACAATTCCTGATCACTGGAATGATCTGGGCAATTCTCGGAGGATTAATGTCGGTACTTTTCAGACTTCAGTTAGGTTATCCCGATTCAACTTTTCCCTGGCTGGAAGATATTCTGGGTAAATGGGCAAAGGGCGGAAAAATTCAACCTGAAGCTTACTATGCCCTGATCACCATGCATGGAACGGTGCTCGTATTCTTTGTATTGACAGGAGGTCTCAGCGGAACTTTTGCAAACTTCCTGATTCCGTTACAGATTGGCGCTCGTGATATGGCATCGCCATTTCTAAATATGCTTTCTTACTGGTTTTTCTGGATGGCAAGTGTAGTTATGCTGACTTCATTATTTATTGAAACGGGTCCTGCAAGTGGTGGCTGGACCGTATATCCTCCTTTGAGTGCATTGGGTGATGCCAACCTTGGGTCCAAAGGCGGTATGGATTATTGGATAACCGGGATGGCATTATTTGTCGTTTCATCTTTGCTGGGAGGATTGAATTATATCACCACCATCCTCAATATGCGAACGAAGGGAATGAGCATGACAAGACTTCCCCTGACCATCTGGGCTATTTTATTTACAGCAATACTAGGCGTACTTTCTTTTCCGGTACTTCTATCCGGACTTATTTTATTATTATTCGACCGGCACGCAGGCACCAGTTTTTATCTCTCTGATATTTTTATTTCTGCTACGCAGAAAGCACTTCCCAACGAAGGAGGAAGCCCCATCCTGTATCAGCATTTGTTTTGGTTCCTTGGTCACCCGGAGGTTTATATTATTATACTACCGGCCATGGGACTGGTTTCTGAGGTGATGGCCATCAATTCGCGCAAACCGATTTTCGGATATATGGCGATGGTCGGATCGCTTATGGCGATTACCATCCTTGCTTTCCTGGTATGGGCACATCATATGTTTGTCACCGGTCTGAATCCATTCCTCGGATCAGTATTCGTATTGCTGACCCTGCTGATTGCGGTGCCATCAGCCATAAAAGTATTTAACTGGCTAACCACATTATGGCGTGGTAATATCCGGTTCACACCTGCCATGTTATTTGCCATTGGATTTGTGAGTATGTTTATTTCGGGCGGTTTAACGGGCGTCTTCCTTGGCAATTCAACACTGGATATACATTTACACGATACGATGTTTATAGTTGCGCATTTTCATATTGTAATGGGAGTTTCTGCTTTCCTGGGAATGTTCTGTGGTGTATATCACTGGTTCCCGAAAATGTATGGCAGATACATGAACAACACCATGGCATATATCCATTTCTGGGTAACGTTTGCCGGCGCCTATCTTATTTTCTGGCCCATGCATTATGAAGGCCTGGCGGGATTACCACGGCGTTATATGGATTATTCAGGCTGGTCATCTTTCAATCAGTTCGGAGGCCTGAACAGATTTATCTCAACAGTTTCGATGGTGGTATTCGCTGTGCAACTGATGTTTGTATTCAACTTTTTCTATTCCATATTTAAAGGAAGAAAAGTAATTTCTAAAAACCCCTGGCAGGCAAATACACTGGAATGGACCACGCCTATTCGCCCGGGTCATGGCAACTGGCCTGGAGAAATTCCTGAAGTTCATCGCTGGGCCTATGACTATGGTAAAGACGGAAAGGAATTTATCCTGCAAACAGAACCACTTGGAGCCGATGAACAGCACCATTAGTTCCGGGCGTAAGCCTCTCATATTGAAGTCGGCCGAAACCATAAAACAATCCGGTTCTTTTAAGATTGCAGACAAGCTGAAAGACTATATGCTACTGGTTAAATTTAACCTCAGCTTTATGGTTGTATTTTCTGCTGTCATCAGTTATCTGCTGGCACCGAAAGTAAAAGTATACGACTGGAGAGCCATCATACTTTTATTTGTGGGTGGAATGCTGGTAACCGGAAGTGCAAATGCCATTAACCAGGCCTTGGAAAAGCAGACGGATGCAATGATGAAACGTACTGCAGGCCGGCCGGTTGCTTCAGGAAGAATGACCGTTACCGAAGCCATGTCTTTTGCTGTGATTTGCGGATTAGCCGGTACGTTGTTGTTATGGCATTTTAATTTTTTAACAGCGCTGCTGTCAGTTTTCAGTTTATTTTTTTATGCATTTATTTATACACCGTTAAAAAAAGTAAGTTCGGCAGCTGTTTTAGCCGGAGCAATTCCCGGCGCAATGCCCTGCCTTATCGGATGGGCAGCAGGTAATGATAGTTTGAGTGCAGGTGGCTGGATACTTTTTGCGTTGCAGTTTTTCTGGCAGTTTCCGCATTTCTGGGCAATAGCATGGATAGCTCATAAAGATTATAGTGCGGCTGGATTTAAGTTATTGCCTTCAGGAGACGGACAGACAAAATATTCTGCACTTCAGGCAGTCATTTATTCGCTTCTTCTCCTGCCCGTTGGATTCATGCCCTATTTCAACGGAATGAGCGGTAGTGTTAGCCTGGTGATTGTATTGATTGCAAATATTTTTATGATCGGACAATGTGTTCGCTTATACAGGGAGATGACTATTCAGGCAGCACGAAGAGTGATGTTTAGCAGTTATATTTATCTGCCGGTGGTCCTGCTGGCTTTGCTGATTGATAAGGTAGCCAATTGAAATTATTAAAATGACCCGGAGTCTGGAATTAAATCGCGTGACTGATCAAAATAAAAAAATACATCCCCATAAATTCATTTTATGGATTGGCATCGGTAGTATCATCATGATGTTTGCCGGGCTCACCAGTGCGTATGTTGTAAAAAGAGAACAACCCGGATGGACAACTTATGTTACACCGGTTGCTTTTTATTATTCTACCGGTATAATTCTGATCAGCAGCCTCACGATATTTTTAGCAGGGAAATCTTTCCGGGAGAGGCGAATGATCCGGTATAGAAAGCTGTTACTGGCTACTGCCTTTATGGGACTGGCTTTTATGTTTTTGCAATGGCTTGGGTTCCGGCATTTATGGGAAACTGGTATTACATTTCACGGATCAGGAGCAGGTCAGTTTTTATATATCATTGCCGGATTACACGCGCTGCATGTATTCGGAGGAGTTATAGCTTTGTTTGTAGTATACATCAGGGCAAGAAATACAAAGATTCGGAGTTATAATACTGTTCCGGTGGACGTGGTATCGACCTACTGGCATTTTGTAGATCTGTTATGGATCTACCTGTTCATTTTCTTTTTAATGGTGCGATAAAGTATGCTTTTTGTTAGATAAATTTGTGAACCTGTTCAAAACAATCTCATGGCACAAACAGTTCCAGTAGGTCAAAAATGGTGGAGCGGAGGCAGGAGTCCCTTCAATGTGGAATATGGAAAACTCATGATGTGGTATTTCCTCATGAGTGATGCTTTTACCTTCGGCGCATTCCTGATCTCTTACGGAACCATTCGTTTTTCTTCCAGTTCCTGGCCCAATCCAAATGAAGTATTCAAAAGTTTTCCTTTCATTGGCGAAATGACCGTGCCCCTGGCATTTGTGAGTCTGATGACATTTATCCTGATCATGAGTTCGGTTACCATGGTAATGGCTGTGGGAGCAGGACAGGCACAGGATCGTAAAGCCGTGATGAAATGGATGTTCTTAACGATTCTTGGAGGGCTGGCTTTCCTGGGTTGTCAGGCATGGGAATGGACGCATCTTCATAATGAAGGTGCCTGGTGGGGCAGGAATCCGTTTATGAATATCGACGGCACACAGTCATCAACTAATTTCACGAATTTCTTTTTTACAATTACCGGTTTTCACGGATTCCACGTATTCTCCGGTGTGATCATTAATACGATTATGCTGATCAAGACCTGGCGCGGAGACTTTCAAAGAACGGGGCATTACCTGATGATTGAAAAGGCAGGACTTTACTGGCATTTTGTGGATTTGGTATGGGTATTTGTATTTACCTGTTTTTATCTGTTATAATTTAAAATGAATGAGCATATGAGTTCTGCAAGCCCAACATCAGCAGATTTCGGAAAAGATAAAAGTTCATTTGATTCGAAGGCTGTCTGGAGAACTTTCTGGATCCTGCTTTGCATTACAGTGTTCGAGCTAATCGTTGCTATCGTTTATTATGAAACACATTTTTTCCCCAAACATATTCTGAACGGTGTCTTTGTTATTATGACCCTCGCCAAGGCATTTTTTATTATTGCAGAATTTATGCATCTGGGTCATGAGATCAAAAATCTCATTATGACAATTGCTATTCCTGCCTGCCTCTTTATTTGGTTTCTCATTGCGTTTATTTGGGATGGCAGCTCTTTTCACGATCTGCGGATGCGTTACGATAAATATCAATACGAACAAAGTAAGACGAAAGTCAAACCGGTTGAACATAAAGAGGAAGGGAAGAAACCGGGAGTTGAATAACGCTTAAAGCTTAAGGCCTAAAGCTTAAAGCCAAATATTAAAAATTAACAATTGACAATTAACCATTGCTCTGCGATGGTTTTTTTATCTAAAAGAAATGATGTGAGTAAGAAAGCACTGACAGCTGTTTTGTTGGCGATTATGGTACCGGTAATCAGTTACCTGATTGTAAAAAGGGCCAGCGATCATTCTATTGGTATGCCCGGAAGATACTATTATGATAGTGTTGTTTCTGTAATCAGGGATGGGAAAACAATTGACGACACGATCTGGCATTCCGTAGTTGATTTTAAATTTCAAAATCAGCTTGGAAGAACTGTTTCCCTGGCTGATCTGCCAGGTAAAGTAATCGTCGCTGATTTTTTCTTTACGAGGTGTCCTTCCATTTGTCCAAAGCTGACTGCCAATATCAGAAAACTTCAGGATGCATTATCTTCAAAAGATCAGTTCAAACAATTGAATCCTTCCTTTATTCAATTTCTTTCTTTCAGTGTGGACCCCGATCGGGATTCAGTAGCGGTATTAAAAGCATATGGTAATAAATTCGGCATCAATCCGGATCTGTGGTGGCTGCTAACCGGTCCAAAAAAACAGATTTATGATTTTTCCATGAATGAATTGAAATTAGGTTTGGCAGACGGAGAGGGTGTTGATTCAAACTTTATTCATACACAAAAACTTGTTCTGCTCGACAAGGAACATGTTGTAAGAGGATATTATAACGGATTGGATAGTGTGGACATGAATAAGATGGCGAATGACATGGTATTTATTATGCTTGAGAAAGACAAAAACTATGTGTCCCCATTGAAAGAAATAAAACCAATTTTACCGATCATTATTTTTATGCTGGTGGCTACAGTGGGGCTGGTAATTTACCTGTCAAGAAAGCCTCAAAGCCTAAAGCTTAAAGCCTAAAGCCTAAAGCCTAAAGCCTAAAGCCTAAAGCCTAAAGCCTAAAGCCTAAAGAAAATTGTAAATGCGAAATTATGAATCAAATGGTAAAATGAAAATTGCAATTCAAAAAAATAATACACCTTTCTTTTGGATCAATTATAAATCACAATGAAAGAAAAAAGTTTTACACTTCCGATTATTACCATTTCGATAGCCATTCCAATGGCTGTTGCATTTCTTATTCTTGGATTAAAAACAAAAGTCAATTTCGGATTTAATACAAGTAATCTTCCGCTGTTTCACGCGATTCTCAATTCAACGACTGCTATTTTATTGCTGGCTAGTTTATATTTCATAAAAAATGGAAGGATAGTAGCACACAAAAGAGCAAACCTGACAGCTGTAGTTCTGAGCTCGGTTTTTTTAATTTCTTATGTAATATATCATAGTTCCAATCCATCTGTAAAGTATGGGGATCTGAATCACGATGGCATCCTTAGTGCAGATGAAAAATTGCGGGCAGGAAATCTCAGATATGTCTACTATTTTATTTTGAGCAGCCATATTATTTTATCCGGAATTATTGTACCGTTCGTATTATTTACCCTGCAGCGGGCTTTCCAGGAAAGATTCATCGCTCATAAGAAGCTGGCACGTTTCACCTGGCCATTGTGGTTTTATGTGGCTGTGACGGGTGTCGTCGTTTATATAATGATAAGTCCTTATTACGCTTAACGCTTAACGCCTAAAGCTTAACGCTTAAAGCTTAAAGCCTAACGCTTAACGCTTAAAGCTTAACGCCTAACGCTTAAAGCCTAACGCTTAATGCCTAACGCTTAACGCTTAACGCCTAACGCAGTCATTGGTCAACCCTGCCTGACAGCAGGCAGGCGTCAACGATTATCTATTAGTGAGGGTTCTTACATAACCTCCTTCGTGGGGTCCCAGAATTTCTCTTTGAAGTTAACGATCACATCATCTTTTACCAGAATGCCTTCCTTCTTAAGAAGTTTTTCCATTTTCCCAGGGGGATTAAAATGATGTTTACCTGAAAGAAGCCCAACTCTGTTTACAACACGATGTGCGGGTACAGTTGGATTTATTTTATCTGCCCCATTCATAGCCCAGCCTACCATACGGGCTGAAAGTTTTGTACCCAGGCAGGCTGCAATTGCACCGTAAGAAGTTACCCGTCCGAAAGGTATTTGCCGGGCTACTTCATATACGAGTTCAAAAAAAGATTCTTCTCTTTTACCGGAAGGATTTACTTTATTAAGCTTTGCAACTGATTTTGATGGGGTGCTCTTTTTACTTTTTTTTGAAGGCATATTAATTTAATGAAGTTCGGCATTTTCAATTTGTTTCAGCAGTTCCTGCAGTTTAGGATCCGGAAGAGGAATCAGATTTTCTGGCAAACTAAAATGCAAATAGTAAACCTGTTTGCTTTCAGCGATATCGAGTTTTTCGTAGTGTGTTGTTATTTTTAATTCTAAGGGATTATCCGGGCGTGCATGTACATTTTCCGAATAGTCCAGAATATTCAGATCAAATAACTCCGCCATGAATTTTGTAAAATAGAACAATTCAGGTGAGTCTGTTTTTAAGTGAATGGAACCTGCCGGTCGAAGTATGGATTGATAAAGTCTGAGAAAACGAGGATGTGTTAGTCTTTTTTTAGCCCGGGAAGTTCGAAGATGCGGGTCAGGAAATGTTATCCATATTTCATTTACTTCATTGGGTAAAAAATAGTGATCGATTTTATCAATTTGAGTTCGAAGGAATGCAGCATTGCTGATATTATTTTTGAGACATTCCAGTGCCCCGGAATAGATACGGTTTCCTTTTAAGTCTACACCTATAAAATTATTTTCAGGATGAATAGCAGATAATCCGACGGTATATTCTCCTTTCCCGCATGCGAGTTCTAATGTTATGGGATTTTCATTTCCGAAAAAATCCTTCCACCTGCCTTGCATTCCTTCAGGATATTGAAGCACGTTTGGAAAAGACCGGATGGCCTCGAATCGCTGAAGTTTTTTATTGCCCATATCGGGGCAAAAATAAGGCTAAAGCTGAATTAGTTTTCAGATGATGCGGTCAAAGACTTTGTTGTTGTTAAAGAATTATGTGTAATAGCAACCGCCAGATTTCTGTCCACGACCCCTTCAATCAAAAGAATTGCACCGAGCAGACCCGAAAGATTTTGTGACGCCAGCAACAAAAGAATTAGTTTGTCTTTAACGCTATATTGATTTTTCATAGAGATATGTCATTCAATCAGAAAAAACGAAATCCGAGTCAAATAACATTGTTTTAAAGAACAACGATGTAAAACAATATTTATCTGATCAGCATAACTGTTCCCTTAAGGGATCGACTGACTCCGCTTTGATCAGAGTAATGAATGGTCCATGCATAAGCATCCAGGGGTTGTGCAAGACCTCTGAATGTTCCATCCCATCCCTGTGCAGGATCGGAACTTGTAAATATTTTCATTCCATGACGATTATAAATCGATAAAGAGAATTGGGCCGGAGCTATACTGTATTGTACTCTAAAGACATCATTGTGCCCATCTCCGTTGGGCGTAAATGCATTAGGTACAGATAAGTTATAATTGCATTTTTCAAAATTCACTGTTTTTTTAACCTGTACACTTCCGCATGCGTTCGAAACTTTTACGTAATAATTTCCGGAATGAGTAACGACATAATATGGATGTGTTGAGCCGTCTTGCCATGTGTATTGAAAGGACGAATCTCCATTAGCATTTAATACGACATTCCCTCCGTTACAGCCTGTTGTATCTTCAGTTCCCAATACAGTGACAGCGGGAGCAGGAATGAAATGCAGGTAAACAGAATCTGTATTTAAGCATACACTGTCATTTTGAACTTTGCAAAAAATACCAGCCCGGGCCATAACCACCCAAGCCGGAGGTCACATTTAGTGCGGCATTCTGTCCGGAGGATACTAAAGTGTCGTTTCTAAACCATTGAATAGTAGATCCGGTATAAAAAGTTGCGGGTTGCATTTGAAGATTGAATGAACCCGTACAAGGTGTTCCAGAGGAGATATTTAATACCGGCTGTGGAACGCTCGATACAAATAGTTGAATATTGTTCAGGAAATAGGAGTAATCAATTTCAAAAAACGTTGTACCCTTATAAATAAAAGAGTCTAAACCTGCATGGATTGTGTCACAACCCGGTCCTAATACAAGAGCCTGAATGTCCTGATCCGGTGTAAACATAATGGAAGTATTGACCCAGGTATCAGGTGAACCACTAACTTTGACTGTTCCAAGTAAAACCCATCCCACACGTGAGGGGCAACCAATGATTGGTGCAGTGGAATTTAAAATTCCACAGTCAGATTCACCGAACAAACTAAATTTTTCCTCCGGTAGAGATAATTGCGGTCCAAGATAAGTTCCATTGGGCATTTTAATAACCGTATCTCTCTGCTTTCCAAATCCCACATTAAAATTTAACCTGTATAAGGAATCTTTATGCAAAATGGATTTTGAGCAGGTGGCCAGATATGATTTATGAAATGGGTAAACATAGTAAAGTCCCCCATATCCAAAATCACTTAC
>JABDDT010000081.1 GCA_013287475.1 Bacteroidota bacterium | reverse complement strand
GAAAAGTCAAGCATCGTTGATTACGAAGTAACAATTAACCTTCCGGACGTGGGTGAACGGACCATGCTAATTAATGCAAGTATCATTTTCCCGGATAGCAATGAGGAACAATTAATCCTTTTGGCCTCTGAAGATATTACAGAAAAAAGAAAGGTAGACAAAGCATTGCATTTGTTTTCCGAAGAGTTGGAACTGCAGGTGGCGGAAAGAACCCTTTCATTGCATGAGGCGAATATTGAACTTCAGCTTTCTAATAAAAATTTAGAGCAATTTGCCTACATAGCATCACATGATTTGCAGGAACCACTTCGTAAAATCAGAACTTATTCGTCTATTCTGCAAAGCAGGCATAAAAATGATTTGAATGATGAGGTCAAAGAGAAGCTTACAAAAATTGAAAATTCTGCTGAGCGTATGTCAAACCTCATTAATGAGGTACTTAATTTTTCAAAAATATTACATCATGGAGGTGAAGCATTTGAAAAAACAGACCTCAATGATGTAATAAGTGAATTACTCAATGATTTTGAATTACTCATCCAGGATAAACATGCCGTCATTCATTACGAACGATTACCAGTTATTTTTGGCATTCCTGTGCAAATAAACCAACTTTTTTATAACCTGATTAGCAATAGTCTTAAGTTTAGCAGAAAGGGCATCGATCCGGTTATTACAATTACCTCAAAAATGGTCGGAGAGAAAGATTTCGAAGATCACAATACCCTTGATCCAAAATTGCCTTATTGCGAAATAAGCATAAGCGATAACGGTATCGGATTCGACCAGAAATATGCAGATCAGATTTTCTTAATTTTTCATCGCCTGCATGGTCGTGATCAATATTCAGGAACAGGAATTGGTCTTGCTTTGTGCAAAACTATTGTCGCAAACCATAATGGTGAAATATTTTGCATTTCGAACAAAAATGAAGGATCTTCATTTAAAATAATTCTGCCTTTGCTGCATAACCTTAGCCAATAAATCTACCATTTTTCCAGGCCCAATAATTTTTTCCCCAATGGAGACAATTCTGCGATTGGATTTTTTTTCTCTCTTTCCAAAGGGTCACCGGGAAATGCATAACCTGTCATCGCATTCCTGCTTTTCCAGCTGTTTATTCGCCATTGTCTGAGTTCTTCATTTTCTTCCTGCGCAGGCATCATGGCAAGGTATTGGGCAATGCGTACTTTATTATTGCTCAGATTGGCCCTGATACCATGTGGTTCCAGGCTATTGAAAATTAGAAGATCGCCCGCCTCAAGTTTTACTTTCACCAACTCAAGACCTGAAATATCCGGTTTATAATGATCCCTGTCATCAGGTTGGGTCAACTTCCAGGTATCATAAGTCCTGTATAATTCAGGTATGCATTGAAAGCCACCCATATTTTCATCCGTCTGATCTGCGAGTGCCAGAACTCCCTGCACATTTTGTGGTTTTGTCTCAGGATCATAATCCCAATGAATAAATCCCTTATATTCAAATCCCGGCCTCAGGGGAAAATTCAAATTTGCCCGGTCAATCGTAACCCAGAGTTTTTCTGTTCCCCAGATATCAGCAAAAGCCTGGTGTACTTTAGGATATTGCCTGTTATCCCATAAATACTGATGATTATATATTTCAACCATCCCGGTATTGTTGAGTTCCTTCATTTCCATCTGAACATTGGGTCTTTTATACCAGGTATCCATATCATCAGGATTCTTATCCTCGTATTCCCAGAGATAATCAGCCAGTCTTTTAACCTGTTCCTTCGGTACGGCATTCCTGATAACCACATAACCATGATGGATCCAAAAATTCCAGTCATCCTCAGTGAGTACACGAAGAGGTTCCCCATTGCTCCTATCATTTAATTTTATCTGACTTGACTTTGCAGTAGAGGGATTGCCTGGTATTTCCTTGTGAGCCATTGTAAACTGGTCGGCCGGAGCCATCGTTTTGACTGTCATGTGTATTGATTTAAGGATACAAATCTATATCCCGATTTTTAAGAGTCTTTCATGGCTATTGATCAATATTTGCTCTGTATTGACCTATTTATTAAATTACAATCATAATAAATTATAACTGGAGGTGAATGAAATACAATTGGAAAAGATAGAATTTGAACCTGGCAAATCTTTCAAGCTATTTTCTCCCCGTCTTAGAAATACTTTTCTCTGGCATTACCACCCGCAAATTGAATTGGTTTATGTAGAAGCGGATGCGGGCATTCGTCATGTTGGTACCCATATTTCCGGATATACCCACAGCGACCTCGTTTTCATAGGCGGGAACCTTCCACATTTAAATTTTGATTACAGATTAAGAAATGATTATCATCAGATAGTTATCCAGTTAAAAACAGATTTTCTTGGCACAGCTATATCTACAGCCAGGGAATTTGCTATGATTCACGAACTTTTTAAATCTGCCGATTACGGAATATCTTTTTATGGAGAAACAAAAAAAATTGTTGCAGGAGAATTAAAACAATTGGAAAAACTGGCATCATTTGACCAGTTGATTCATCTGATTAAAATATTCCAACAACTGGCAGTATCAAAAGAACGTGTCGTATTGAATAATGACCTGTCAAGCAGGGACTTCATCTTAAAAGACAAAATCAGAATGGGAGCCATTTATGAATATATTGGTGTTCACTATGACCGAAAACCGGATGTTAACCTGGTTGCGTCCAAAGTTCATCTGACAACTCCTGCTTTTTGCAGGTATTTCAAGAGACAGACGAATATGACATTTACTGATTTTGTAAATCAATACAGAATTGAAAGGGCAAAAAACTTATTGATGCAGGATCAGAATGTTACGGAAACCTGCTATGCCGTGGGTTTTGAAAGCCTGTCTTATTTCAATAAGCTATTTAATAAAATAGTAGGGGATAACCCTTCAAACTTTAAAAGGAACTGGGACAATCATATTAAAAGGATATGATATGGCATTAAATCCTCGATAATCAGAATCCTTTCATCATCATAGTTTTAGGCAATTATGTTAAAGAATATTAACGTTTCGTTAAACATCAGTATTAAGGGTGACCGGAAACGTATTTCCTCAGTATAGCAATGATATCTTTATTCAATTGAAGCCCACTGATGCTAAAATATTTTCTATTATTTGTCTTCATAAATCTTCCGATCTTTTTATTGGCGCAATTCGTAACCGACACAACTATTAACCCGGGTATAAAACAAGTTGACCTGATTGATATTGGTGAAAGGATACTCAACAAAAATTATGTAAACAGAGAGGACCTGGTGGTGAATAAAAAAGGAAGAGTTCATTTCAGTGCATTCCCTGCAGTGGGTTATACATTACAAACAGGGTTTGCAGGTGTTATAAGTGCAAATGCTGCTTTTTATACGGGCTCACATAATCATGAATCTGAAAATATTTCAACGGTCGTTACCAGCATTGCGTACACCGCGAAAAGTCAGATCATATTCCCCGTTGCATCGAGTATTTGGACTCATAACAATAAATATAATATCCTCACAGATTGGCGTTATTTAAAATATCCATCCCAAACTTTCGGACTTGGCGGTAACACCAAACAGGATAGTAGTTATAATATCGACTATTCCTATTTAAAACTTCACCAGGCTCTTCTGAGAAAAATTGGAACTGACCTGTACGCAGGTATCGGATATGATTTTGATTATTTCTGGAATATCCAGGAAATCATTCCAGCGGGTAGTCCGCCAACTGACTTTCAACAATATGGTTTTTCTAAAACTGAAAAAGCATCGGGCATTTCATTAGATATCAAGTATGATTCCAGGAGGAATTCAATTAATCCGGAAAAAGGGATCTATGCAAATATTCTCTTCCAGCCAAAATTTACTTTTTTGGGAAGTGATTCCAACTGGCAATCTTTACTGGTTGAATTCAGAGGTTATACAAAATTCCCTTCTGAATCAAGGAATATCCTGGCTTTCTGGAGTTATAACTGGTTTACTCTTGGCGGAACACCCCCGTATTTACTATTACCCAGCACAGCATGGGATGAATACAGCAATACCGGTCGTGGTTATATCCAGGGCAGGTTCAGAAGTCTGAATATGATAGATCAGGAAGTGGAATACAGGTTTGTTATTTCAGCGAACGGACTTTTCGGAGGGGTAGTTTTTGCAAACGCGGAAAGTTTTTCAGAAATCGCCACAGGCAAATATTCAGTTATTTCACCTGGCGCGGGTCTGGGCATCCGTGTTATGCTTAACAAATTCTCCCGAACAAATCTTGCCCTGGATTACGCCTGGGGCACTATGGGATCCCGTGGATTTTTCGTGAATTTGGGAGAAGTGTTTTGAGGCTTAAGGCTTAACGCTTAACGCGTAACGCCTAAAGCTTAAAGCTTAAAGCCTAAAACTATTGAGTATTTAAACCTATTCTATTATTTGATCATTAGTAAATAATTTTTAGGTTTAAGACTTTGAGCTTTATGGTTATTCTGAGATCTAACAAGAAGTTTTCGGCTTTAGGCTTTGGGCTTTAGGCTTTAAGTTTAAAAATTGAATTTTTCCATAAAGTGGTCAATTTTGCTTGCTTTTGACTTGAATTCGAACTATTTTAACGCGTTCGCCCCAATAACTGGCGCAATACTTGCGTTACGGCGATAACTTCTCTCCATTTTCCAATTCCTCTGATCTTCTTTTTATAATCCAGCTTCTTTGAAAGATTTTATTCCGTATAAGAAATCTTTTGAACATGAAGTTATTATTGTATTCCTTTTTACTTCTTCCGGGATTGGTTCAGGCCCAGCGCTGGCACATAAATATTACCGGCGGTGTATCCAACTATTCGGGAGATCTGCAGGCTAAGGCTTATACTTTTGATCAGTCTTTCTTTGCATTCGGGGCAGGAGCCCAATATGATATTACCAGGAATTTTTCCGCGATCAGCAATATCTATATTATGAAAGTGGGAGCATCTGACCAATACAATAATTCCAATCTTGTATTTCGGAATCTCAGCTTTCAATCGAATATTATTGAATGGAATCTTGTGGGAGAATATTCTTTTATGGATATCACACAAAAGAAATTTTCTCCTTTTATATTCGGCGGCATTGCTGTTTTTCATTTTAATCCTTATGCGTACGATACTACCGGACAAAAAGTATATCTGAGACCATTAAGTACAGAAGGTGAGGGGCTTCCCCAATACCCGGGACAAAAACCTTATAGCCTTACACAATTTGCTATTCCTTTTGGAGGTGGTATTAAATTCAGGGTGAGTGAAAATGTGGTGCTCGCTTATGAAGTCGGTTTCAGAAAAACATTCACCGATTATATTGACGATGTAAGCACGATATATGTAGATAAGAATATTCTGCAGAATGCAAAAGGACCACTGGCCGTTGAAATGGCCTATCGTGCAAATGAATTAAAAGGTGGCGATCCAAATTATCCGCCGGAAGGCACAGAACGGGGCGGTCCCAAATATAAGGACATGTATTATTATACAGGCATCCGTATAAGCATTGCCCTGCTTTCCAGGAGGGATGGTTATTATGGCAGGGGAAGAACGGATTGTCCGCCCAAGGTTCAATGAGTTTAGTTGGTTAATTTTGTCTTCTAACTTAAAAGATGGCATTTAACAATTTAGCTGAATTCATAAACGCGCTCGAATCCGCAGGTGAACTGATCCGAATAAAGACTTTTACAGATCCCAAATTAGAAATTGCTGAAATCACCGACCGCATCAGCAAGACAGCTTCCCGCAACAAGGCATTGCTATTTGAAAATACAGGATATGATTTCCCGGTACTGATGAATGCTTATGGCAGTGAAAAAAGAATGTGTATTGCCCTCGGCGTCTCACGCCTGGATGATATCAGCAAAGAAATTGAATCCTTATTTAAAATGTTAGCCGGCCCTAAAGAATCCATACTTGACAAACTCAAAATTCTTCCCAAGCTCACTCAGTTCGCAGCCTGGATACCGAAAGTTATTCGTGGAAAAGGCGCCTGCCAGGAAATCATTATGGAGTCTCCAGATCTCACAAAACTTCCCATTATCACCTGCTGGCCAAAAGACGGCGGCCCGTTTATTACCCTTCCTGTTATTCATACTAAAGATCCTGAAACAGGCATCCGCAATGTTGGAATGTACCGTATGCAATTGCTGAACGGGAAACAAACCGGCATGCATTGGCATAAACATAAAGTGAGTGCAAGACATTTTGAAGCCTACAAGAAATTAAAAAAGCGCATGCCCGTGGCCGTTGCATTGGGCGGAGATCCGATATATGCGTATGCGGCAACAGCACCTTTGCCTGATAACGTGGATGAATATATGCTGGCGGGATTCTTAAGAAAAAAGAAAGTCGAACTCGTGCGCTGCCTTACACAACCGGAACTGGAAGTGCCGGCCGATGCAGATATAATTATTGAAGGTTATGTGGATCCCGAAGAACCGCCCATCTGGGAAGGGCCTTTTGGAGACCATACAGGATATTATTCTCTGCCCGACTGGTATCCGTCATTTCATGTAACTGCCATCACACATAAAAAAAACGCTTTATACCCGGCAACCATTGTCGGTATTCCTCCTCAGGAAGATGCGTGGCTTGGAAAAGCAACAGAAAGAATTTTTCTTGCACCAATGAAAATGATGATGATTCCTGAAATCGTTGATATGGAAATGCCGGTGGAAGGTGTCTTCCATAATCTCGTGATTGCACAGATACATAAAACTTTTGCAGGGCAAGGACAAAAAGTAATGAGTGCCATGTGGGGCGCGGGACAGATGATGTTTAATAAAATCCTGGTGCTGGTGGACGAAGGCGTTTCAATTACCGATTATTTGTCGCTCGCAAAATATGTTTTAGGAAATGTAAATCCTGCGACAGATATAACATTTGCGCAGGGGCCGATGGACGTGCTGGATCACAGCTGCAGTAAACTGGGATTCGGTGGAAAAATGTGTATCGACGGAACAAAAAAATTCGAAGAAGAAAAAGATGAAAGATATGCAACGGATATGGATATGTTTTTACCGGATAAAGATTGGCTGACAGCATTTCCCGAAATAAAATCTGTTAACCGCCAATTGCTGGAAAGAGAAATTCCCTGTCTTATTGTATCTGTTTCGAAAACGCGCATAGGACAAGTTCGTGACCTTCATATGGATTTTGCGGAAAAAATATTCAGTGAATCAGGCGTGAAACTGATTCTTTATGTGGATGAAAATATTGATCCTTCTAATCTGCCTGTGGCTCTCTGGCGATTCTGTAATAACCTGGATCCTAAACGCGACTCCATTTTATTTGAAGGCAGCAGGGAAAATAAGATGGTCGCCTGTATGGGTCTTGATGGCACTACTAAAACGCTGGCACTCGACAATTTCCACCGTGACTGGCCCAATATCATCGTAGCAGATGAAAAGACGATCGAAGCGGTGAATAAAAAATGGGATCAGCTGGGTTTAGGAACATTAATTATTTCACCCTCACTGTCATTCAGAGACCAGCTGTACGGTGAAGAGGCTGTTGCTTCGGTTTGACTTGCATCTGCGGTTAACGAATGAAGTATGACTGTCTGTAGCACACTCTCACACCCTCACACTCTCACACTCTCACACTTTCCTAGGTTTTAGGCTTTAAGCTTTTAGGAAATATATTTTGATATAAGTTCCCATACCCTAATTTTGCGCCCGGAGAGATGGCAGAGTGGTCTATTGCGGCGGTCTTGAAAACCGTTGAAGGTCAAACTTCCGGGGGTTCGAATCCCTCTCTCTCCGCCAAATAAAATAAAGCCCCGTATGGGGCATTTTTATTTCCGCGAGCGTTGAAAGTTTACTTTCAAAAGCGAGTGGGAATAAAAATGAAAGGCGCGAAGCGTCGTCTTTATTTTATTTGTAGCCTCCCCAAACGGGATGGCCGAAGGCCAATCCCTCTCAAAAAGGTACCATTACACGCAGACTGATATTCCTCCCAAGATCATCCATATAATATCGGAATCTGTTTAAATAATCCCGGTAGGATACATTTGTCAGATTGGTTACAATAAGATTTATATCGATATATCTTTTATAAAAGGGGATCGAACAGCCGGCTTCCATTCCCCAGAGATCATAACCTGGTGGAGGAACCACGTAATCACTATTGGGAGGCACACGGATTTGCCTCGATACTGCCAGATTACCAATACCTATAAAAAAGCTTTTCCATTTTCCGGTTGAATCCCAATGATACCGGATAGAGTTATCGTAACGATCAGCCGGTATATTTATCAGCCATTCATTCGTAGTTTCATTTCGGGCCCGCACGATCGATGTTTTTGAAACAAGCCTTAGATGTTTTGTTATATCATATGTAATGTTTAAATCCAAACCTTCAAATAATGCATTAACCTGCGTATAAGTGAATGCCGGGAATGCGCCCTGAATGGTTTGTACCGGCAGGCTATCGGGTTTTAAATAGATATAGTGGTGAAAATAATTGACGTAAAATCCGACTTCAAAAGAAAACTTTTCTCCACCAAATATGAACGACAAGTTATTGTTGTAAGCTTTTTCCAGTGTCAGTGAAGAATCTCCTATTTCGAAAGCAGCTGCACTCTGGTGAATACCATTGGCAAAAAGTTCTATGACCTGTGGGGGACGCCAGGCAGTTCCAAAATTATACATAGTGTAGAAATGGTCACTGAATTTGTATTCTGCACCCAGATTCACGGTCGCATTCTGCCAGTTGTATATCGGCTTGATCTCGATGGTTGGATTTGTCGGATCCAGGGCATATGCCTGTAACCATCGGTAATCATATCTGATTCCTCCCTCAAAAATCCATTTTCTTGTTTGAAACTTTTCTATCGCGTAAATCCCGCCGCCGTAGTCCAGAAAATTGGGAATAAGTTGCTGGTAACTTGTACCCTGTTCTATATTACTATGCGTAATAAAATTAAATCCGATACTGCCCACAATTTTGTTTTTAATTGCAGGATGTTCCCAGGCCAGGTCAACCGTCTGGGTATTTAGCTGAAAATTCAAATCGGGTATATTGTTAGCGTTCATCGAATCATTAAAGGAAACATCCGCATCATATTCTTTTCTTACATCACGCTGATAAGCATAAGTACCTTCAATCCTTCCAAGGTTTTTAGAAAGATCAATATATCCGCTGGTTTTGAATAACTGATGATTTACTGTTTGATATGGCCTTACGATGTTATAAGTGAAACCGGCCGTATCAATCGGCTGGCTTCTAGTGAAAGCTGCATAGAGATCTCCTATCGATCCCACAACTGATGCCGTCGCAATGCCGATCCTGGTATTGAACATACTGTAATATAATTGGAGCCCGTAATGTGCCTTATTATACTGCATCGTAGCAGAATAGTCGTCTTCATTAAATCCCGTATTCCCCAGGTAATAATCAGCAGCCCGGGCATTGCCGGCTTTTCTTAAAGTGCCCTGCAGACGCCAGCTAAGACCTTCGAGTTTGTCACCGAAAGCCTGCTCAATCATAGCTGAACCGACACCGACGCGTCCGTTGGTCATGGCTACAAGATTTACATTCCCATCAACTCCGGGAGTTCTCGGCATATCTGCCGGATCTACCAGTACCACACCGCCGATGGCATCAGAGCCATAGCGTATACTTGCGGGTCCTTTGATTACTGAAAATTTGGTAGCGATGAATGGATCGATTTCGGGTGCATGATCATTTCCCCAGGTCTGTCCTTCCTGCCTGACACCATTATTTACGATTAAAATCCGGTTACTATAAACGCCATGGATAATTGGTTTGGAGATATTCGGTCCGCTTTGCAGACTATTTACGCCGGCAATATTTTTGAGAGACTCACCAAGAGATAAACCTCGTGTTTCTTCTATTGCAAGTCCGCCCAAGGTGTCTTTCACTTCAACGGTTAATTCATTTTTTTTCAGAATTCTTGAAGTAATGGTTATATCGGAAAGCAGCTGCGTCTGATTAATCAGGACAAAGCCAAATGCTGTATTGTCCCTGACCGTAAGCGTGGTGTCAATGGATTTGTATCCTACATAGCTAATCCTGAATTCGAACCTGCCTGGACATAGATTTCGAACGATGAAATCGCCATTGCTCTCCACTTGAATCTGACGATTGATTTGCCTGATATAAACCGATGCGGAACTCAGGTCAGTATTGGAAGAATCACTTAACGTGATGTTTCCTTTGACAACCAGCGAACAGGACAATTGTTGTGAATAGGATAACATAGAACTGACCAGACTTAACAATATCAGGAACCAGTGTTTTTTAATATTCATGATGTTAACATAATTAAGACCGTCAAAATAAAATTTTGACGGTCTTATGAAGAATGGTTATTTCCCTGGAAATGTATAGGCAATTCCAAGAGAAGCATTTATTGAAGTCAATGGTTGATTGTATTTGGTGACCTCTCTCCCCGCATTTGTATATCTGGGTGAATTGTTAATAGTAAAATCCGGTTTCGTATAATAATAATCGCCCTTCAGATCTACCGCAAGGCGTTTGGTAATAACATAACGTAAGCCGGCACCCACATCAAAAGCAAAGCTGGTTTGTGAAGATGAATTTTGGATTATTGGTGGATCAAATACACCCCCATCTTCAATGGTCACAGTAATTTGGGGTGTTGACGTATGTGAAACTCCCATCATGGCCCTCGCAGTAAATGACAGATTTTTTGCAAGAGGAAGATAATAATACAGCCCTGGCATGATACTCCACATCTTATAATTGGTATGTGTCAGTCTTGTCGTATCAACTTCAAAGGATTTTTCATATCCATAAGAAAGGGAATCCATACCATGTAGATTATACGTTCCATATTTGAACATCCCACCTATTGCAAAATTTTTGGAAAAAAACCAGGCTCCATCCAACGCCCCAAATCCTCCCGTGCTTGCATATCCGCTTACGTCATTTACCGTTCCTTCCAGACTTGTTAAAGAAGTTGCCGTAGAGGCTTTCCCCCAGTTTCCCATGGGGAAAGAAGCGCCTCCGCTTAATCCTATAAAGCTTGTTCCTTTTTCCTGGCCAAAGCAGGTAATGACGGGTGCAAAAGCAGCTATGAGCAGAAATATTTTTATTGATTTCATAAAAATTAATTTTGATTAAATAATTACTGCTTTGATCATTGAATATTTACTGCATAAGTGATATCAAAATCTGTAGATCCCGGCGGATAGGTTCCATTTTTTGCATTGGGCTGATGTCTCATTACCACCCTGAGAATGCCCGAACTAGCAGCACCTGTTACAAAATTATCCATCAGCCCGATCTGCAAGGGTGGATTGTTGGTATCCATATCGGTTCTGGTTACAGTAAGGTTTAAAGGATTGCCTGGCGGGCTCAATACTTCATTAATGGATACACCACCAGCTGTTGTGTCTGATGCGGGTAAACCGGTATTCCATTCAGTCATAGGAATATTTGTCGTTGTATTACTGATGATAACATTTGCACTGGTAATGGGTGATGGCTGGAAATATAACAGATGATAATTTTCCCTTTGTTTAATTGCAATACTGACTGTATCAACCGGGTTTTTTGTTCCATCTAAAATGATAACCTGTCCACTGTATGTACTATTTGCTTTAAGATTTAATACTGCGAGGTTGACATAAGTCGAGTCGGGTTGATAAGTATTTGTATACGGACTTATTTGGGTCCAAATGGCGGTATGTTTGTCAGCCGGGTTTCCCGTATTAACCAAATACAACTCAACGGTAGTTAAGAACTCATTGCCTGGGAGTAATGGAGTTACGGTTTCCGGCGATTTGCTGCATCCTCCAAGGCCCATCATGAACAGATAAAAAACAGATAAGTATCCGCGAATAGCAGAAGATAGCTTTTGCATATAGAGATTTTCTTTGTGTAAAAAATAATTATTTAATACCAGCGGTGCCGGTAAAATCCGTCTTACAGGTTTGTAGTTATTTCCCTTTATTAAAAAAAGGTCACTTGTACCGGGGGACCCCGGAGACTATAATATATTTTTTTAGAGGAAGAAATGAAAACACGAAGGGTGTTACAGTAATTGAAAAAATATTTTACAGGAGAACTGATGATAATGGATGCCGCTGTACCGGCATATGGAATCATCGCATCTTCAATGCATGTACATCTAACCTGCTGAAGATGTGTTCCAATGTTTTTTGGATCATTGGTTCCTCCAAAAGTATTTTCATGAAACCAGGCATGCATGAATAACCCGAGTCCCAGCTTTTGAGTAAAAGCTATGATCAACAGAACGGTTATGATCTTTTTTTTTAGTCTCTCCATGGCGTTTATATTTATATAATCGCATTCAGGAAATGAAGAAAGATGTAATTGTTCTGAATATTCCGGATGCCCTTATAAATCCCGGCTCTTAGCACGAGAATTCATTTTACATCAGAAAACAGGCATCAGGAAAGAAAAACGGGTGGGTCTCTGCCTTTGTTGGGAATGGAAAATTGATGGATAGATGAGGACAGAGGGCTTGAAAAGACTGCATTTCCTGATACCCGGATAAATAACGGGATATCGGAATGAGCCATATCCGCATCCTTCATCAGGTTAAAATCACAGATAGGACAATGCTTATCCTGCGAAATCTGATGGAGAGAAAAATCGGAATTAACAGCAATGGACCTAATAGAAGAACGTGAAGAGGAATTATCTGAATCGTGATGGGAATGGAATAACTTAACTCCGCTAATAAACATCATCAAAGCCATAAACAGCAAAGCTGATGGCTTTTTGATCGATATTTGACTTGAACTCATCACATTACAAAAATAGTATTTTAATTGATATTTTTATTATTGTAACTCTTTTAAAGATGTTTCCGGGTAATGGGGAATTATCAATTATCCATGGTTTGACACTTTTCTCCCGTGAAGGGCTTGTATATGGCGGGCATTATTGCCCTCCATTTTTTCTATTGTATATATTTGTTCGGGTGAAGCTTCCAGAATATATTTTTTTACGATCCAGTCAACTGTTTCTGCATAAGGAGCC
>JABDDT010000080.1 GCA_013287475.1 Bacteroidota bacterium | reverse complement strand
CGGGCCTGATACCGCGCGACAGGAAAAGTCTCATGTACATTCAACTATTTTTTCCCCGGATGAAAAATTTCTTCTTACTGCCAACCTGGGAACTGATCAGGAACACGTGTATGCTTTTGATCCTTCACAGAATATTCCGCTCGTAAACAGGAAAGATTCAGTAGTCTCATTACAACCTGGAACAGGTCCCCGTCATATTGCATTTCATCCATCCAGACCTGATGTATATGTAATCGGTGAATTGACTGGTACTGTGGATGCTTTCCATTTTGATAGTAAAACCGGAAAGCTTACCCATTTCCAACGCATCAGGACAACACCAGAAAGTTTTAATGGTGATCCGGGAAGCGCAGATATCCATATTCGCGCAGATGGAAAATATTTATATGCAAGTAATCGCGGCACGGCAAATAATCTGGCAGTTTTTGAGATTCAAAAAGACGGCAAACTTGTAAACAAACAATATATATCGGTGAATGGAAAACATCCGCGCAATTTCGTGATCGACCCAAGCAGTCATTTTTTACTGGTAGCCAATCGTGACACGGATAATATCGTCATTTTTTCCGTTGATCCGGAAACAGGATTGCTGAAAGCCACCGGAAAAGAAATAAGTATTCCAAACCCGGTTTGTTTGAAGTTTCTCGCGAATTGATTTATAATTATTTTGGTAAATGGTTTATGGTGAATGGTCATTGAAAAATCCACAAACCAACTACTACACACTTTAAACCGGAAAATTATGTGGTGGATATATGCCTTGCTTTCTGCCTTATTTGCATCCCTTACCGCCCTATTTGCAAAGATTGGTGTGACCAATGTAAATTCCAACCTGGCTACGGCCATCAGAACGATCATCATTTTACTGGTCGCATGGGCAATTGTATTTATCCGCGGAGAATATAAAACGATGCATAGTCTTTCTAAACACAATCTTTTTTTTCTGATCATATCAGGTTTGGCAACCGGTCTTTCCTGGATATTTTATTTTAAGGCCCTCCAATTGGGGAAAGTTTCACAGGTAGCTCCTGTAGATAAATTAAGTGTTGCACTGACCATTGTATTATCTGTAATATTCCTGGGAGAAGTTCTGAGCTGGAAAACCGCCCTGGGCGCACTACTGATTATTGCGGGTACAGTTGTGTTGATTTTATAATAGCGAAATATGCAAGAATTTCATCCCAGTTATTCAGGCGATGGTGGTGCGTTACATACACATTATGGGAAGCAGAAAACAGAAGCGGTACTCCCGAAAAATAATCCAGGTTTTTTATATGATCGTCGATCATATAGTCTGTCTTAATAATGCTTTTATCTCCGCAAAATACTATGTGCTTCCAGGATATAAATGGAAAATGCTCTTCAAGCCATTGTTTTTTTTCAAACAATGAAAGAGGGAATTCCATGGCTGCAGAAACGATATAAACATCGAAATCATGCATCAGGGTTTTTATAGCTGAAACGCTTCCATTGATTAAAGGAAGGCTCCTGAAAAACCCCGGAGTATGTACGTATCTGCGGACAGCCGTTTTATCAGGGAACCCTATGTTTTCAGGAACACCCAAAAGAGATTTCCGATCTACCTTCTCTCCTGATTCAGCTTCATAATACTTAATAAAATGGGTTTCCGTATCGGCTAAAACTCCATCCATGTCAACAGCGATTGAAATCCGGTGCGGTTTTTTTTCCTCCATAGTTAAAGATATCTTTCCCGCAAAATATTGAGGTGGTGTTTATGATGTCCGTAAATCAGGTTTACCAACATTCTTACAGAAACAGGATATCCATTGGCTGTTCCCTTTCTGCTCAGGGCCTCATCTGAAAGTGATTCAATAAATGCAATACTGGATTCACGTACTAGAGAATATTCTCTTAAAATATCTTCTTTCTCCCTTTCATTTGCGGCTGCAAATTCAGCATATGAACTTTCTTCAAAACCGGGAAGCGGAGTAATATCACCGCGTGAAAAGCGAAGGGCCCGATAAACAAATATTCTTTCACAATCCGATAAATGAACCAGCATATCCTTGATCGTCCATTTACCGGGTGCATACCGATAGTTCATTTTTTCTTCGGAAAGCGGAGAGATCATTTCTTCTGTATCTGAAAAAATATCTTCCAGATGGATCAGCAGATTTCCATCATCCGGAACATTATCAATATATCCCTGGTAAAACGAAGCAACCGTTTCCGTTGGCTTGTAAATTTTTTTCAAAGCGTCATGTTCAGACAGCAAAATTAAGAACTCCTCTCCGATCCAAGCTGCAATTTCTATAATTCCCTTCAATCAGAACATGATTTATCCACAAATGGGTCATGTGGCCAAATGGCGGGGTATTGGAAATGGAATTTGCGCATATCTTTATTATCATTCTTTATTTCACCGACATGAAAAAAATTCTGCTTGCAGCCTGCATATTTTATTCCTTTCAGGCACGTACACAACCCCTGAGTTCTTCTGCAATCGATAGTGTGGCAGAAAAAGCAAGAAGCGCCTTCAATGTTCCGGGTATAGCCGTTGCTGTTATCAAGGACGGGAAAATAATTCACTCAAAGGGATACGGAGTGCGCTCATTGAACTCAGGACTTCCGGTAGATGAATATACTATTTTTGGCATTGCTTCCAACAGTAAGGCTTTTACCACATTTGCGCTGGGCATCCTGGTGGATGAAGGGAAAATATCCTGGGATGATAAAGTGCGGAAATGGATTCCGGAATTCAAACTTTACAGTCCTTATGTTACGGAAGAATTTACCATACGTGATCTCCTGACACATCGCAGCGGACTTGGACTGGGTGCAGGCGATCTGATGTTTTTTCCAGACTCCAGTAATTTCGAATTGAAAGATATTTTGTATAACCTCCAGTTTCTCAAACAGGTTTCGGGTTTCCGGACAAAATTTGATTATGATAACAATATGTATATCGTTGCGGGTGAAGTAGTCAGAAGGGCCAGTGGCATGTCATGGGATGATTTTGTTGAAACACGCATAATGAAACCGATCGGAATGACAATGAGTGCCTGTTCCTTCGACCAGTTGAAAAATAAATCAAATGTAATAGATGCACATGCTGAAGTGGAGGGTAAAGTAAAAGTGATCGCCAGGAGCATGATGAAAGTCGGGCATTCCGCAGGTGGAATTAATTCAAATATTTCTGATCTGAGTAAATGGGTGCAACTGCTTTTAGCCCAGGGAAAATATGGACCAAATTTTATGAATCTTTACGACCCGAAGATTCAAAAAGAAATCTGGTCCCCTCAAACCATCATGCAGGCCGGTGATCCTGGTTATTATAATACGCATTTCAAAGCTTATGGTTTAGGATTTTTCATTGAAGATGTAAAAGGTTATAAGGAACTCAGTCATACCGGAGGGCTTGAAGGAATGGTCACTCAGATTACAATGATCCCCGAGTTGCAGCTGGGTATCATCGTCCTTACCAATCAACAGGAAGTTGACGCATTTATTTCCATTACCAATGAAATCAAAGATGGTTACCTTGGTTTGCCACATAAAGACTGGATAGGGGAATTGACTTCAAAGAGAAATTCAAACCTGGAATATAATAAAACAATAACCGATCCTATATGGGAGGAAATCAATAAAATACAGCTAAATCCCCCAAAAATAAATTTTAATATTTACGCCGGTACATACAGAGATCCCTGGCTTGGAGATGTATTCATTTCTATAAAAAACGGAAAGTACTGGTTTGATTCAAAACGTTCACCCAAACTCACAGGCGAATTGCTTCCTTATAAAGAAAATAGTTTTGTAGTGAAATGGCGCGACCGCAGCATGGATGCCGATGCATTTGTAATATTCCGGTTGAATGAAAACGGTCAGTCTGTCGGAATGCAAATGAAAGCTGTTTCTCCGCTTACTGATTTCAGTTATGATTTTCAGGATCTTGATTTTGAAAAAATCCCCTCATCTCATTAATCAAATTCTCCCTTTAACAATTCATTCAATCTTTGAAATTTTTTAAAGCCTTTCTTATAAATAGAATGAACAGATGAATTGGGATAATAAGTTTTGCTCATCGCCGATTTTGCAGAAATGTCAATCCCCAAAACTTTCATACCAGTTTTTGCTGCACCCCATGCGGAATTTTCAATAGTATCACAAACTATTACAGGTAAATTAAAAATGTCCGAAAGAATCTGCAACCAAAGTTCGCTACGGGCAAAACCACCAGAGGCATATATATTCTGTACATCCGTCGTTTCAAAAAGTGACTGACTGATAGCATATAAGCAATAGACAACACCTTCCATGGAAGCCCGAACCATATCAGCTTGTCTGTGATGAATCCTGAGTCCGAATAAAACACCCCTGGCGTCTGCATTCCAAAGAGGTGCCCGTTCTCCCATCAGGTAAGGAAGAAAAATCAATCCTCCTGAACCAGGTTCTGCTGATAATGCCTGATTCAAAAAAAAGCTGACATCTTCTTTAGAATTAAAAAAATTTTCCTGTAACCATTGTAATACAATGCCGCCATTATTACTGGCTCCGCCTACCAGCCATTTATTTTCATTTATATAATAACAAAAAGTCCGCATTTGCGGATCGATCTGACGTGTGTTTATTATCAACCTCGCAGCACTGCTGGTTCCGATCGTAATGACAAGGGAACCAGTTTCATCGGTAGAACCAATATTTGCCATCGCTCCGTCACTCCCGCCAATAATAAAAGGAGTATTTTTCAGAGAAGGAAATATGCCGGGTGAATAAAATATTTTCCCTATTTCTGTGATTGCAGAAAGTCTGTTTTCAGATATCCCGGTTTGTTCCAGTATCCAGGGATCCCAACGCCGGGTTTCTCCGTTCATTAGTCCCGTAGCTGCTGCAATGGAAACATCCACCGCATAGATTCCGAACAATTTTAAAAAAACATATTCTTTTATTCCGATGAATTTATACGCATTATTAAAAATATCTTTCTGGTTTTCCCTAAGCCACAGCAGTTTGCAAAATGGCGACATAGCATGAACAGGCAGGCCGGTAAGTTCATAAAATCTATTTGCCTGATTGTTACGGTGAATCCTGGCTGCCATTTCATTTGCCCGGTTATCGGCCCAGATTATAGAAGGAGAAATTGCGCGGCCATTTTTATCAACAGCAATCAGGCTATGCATGGCCGAACTGAAACAACATAATCTGGGAACATGCGGAGAAAGATCCCGGAGAATATTTTCTACAGTCTTAAAAACTGATTCTGCAATTTCCTCCGGATCCTGTTCACTCCAATCCGGTATAGGATGTTTAATCGGATAAGAAATTGCATGTTCACAAATAGTTTTTCCGGTACTGGAAAACGCAACTGATTTTACCGAAGTGGTTCCGATATCGATACCAAGAAAATATTCCATATTGACCTTGAGTATCAAATATAATTACTTAAAGGCCCCGCTGATTCAGTAAATATCAATTGTGGTAAAACTGTAGACCTGTTACAGGAGGAACTGTAGGTACAGGATCCGTAGTTGGTGGTGGTGGAGCCGGTTCAACGGGAGGCCACTCCGGAAGTGGTTTGGGAGTTGGATCCCCGGGTTCATTCAGGTATAAAACGAAATAAGAAACTGTTTTGACAGACATCGTATTATCTTTAGGTTGATATTTACATACTTCATGCCATGCTTAAATAAATAAGCAGATCATCCAAAAGATTTATGGATTATAAAAATAAAACCGTTCTGATCACAGGCGCTACAAGAGGTATCGGAAAGGCTATCGCGTTGAAACTAGGATCTGCAGGAGCCAATATTGTAATCGCTGCCAAATCAACGCAAGAAGACGGGCGCCTGGGAGGAACTATTTTTTCAGCCGCCGCTGAAGTGGAGGCTGCAGGCGGGAAAGCACTGCCTATTTACTGTGACATAAGGGATGAAAAACTCATTCAGGATGTTATAGATAAAACCTTATCCCGATTCGGGGGACTGGATATCGTAATCAATAATGCGTCCGCCATATCTATCAGCAGTACTGAAAATACGGAACCTAAAAGATACGATTTGATGTTTGATATCAATGTGCGCGGAACATTTATGGTAACTAAATATGCTTATCCGTTGCTGAAAAAATCATCCAATCCACATATACTTACATTATCGCCGCCGTTGAATTTTGATATGAAATGGTTTAAACATCACGTTGCATATACATTGGCAAAATATAATATGAGCCTTCTGACAAGCGCCTGGGCAGAAGAGTTTAAAAAAGATGGAATAGCTTCCAACAGTCTCTGGCCCGCTACCCTGATCGCCACGGCGGCGGTAAAAAATTTACTGGGGGGAGAAAAACTTTTTCAGGCAAGTCGCAAACCGGAGATTGTAGCAGACGCTGCTTTTTATATACTTAATAAGGATTCAAAATCCATTACCGGTAATCATTTCATTGATGAAGATGTATTGCGTGGCGAAGGTATAACAGATCTTGAATCTTATTCGGTTACGCCAGGCGGGATTTTACAACGTGACCTTTTCCTTTAGTCTTTGTTTCATGTTTTGTGAAAATCCTGTGTGTTATCGGGCTGGAAAGAATAACAGAGGTTGTCGTCTCTCCATATTCCATCATACTTGCCAGCAAATGTTGCAGATGACCTGAATTTTCTACTACGACTTTCATAAAAATACAATAGTTGCCGGTTACCCGATGGCATTCAAGAACTTCGTCCAGTTTTTCAATATAATTTAAAAAAGAATTAAACTTTCCGGAATGTGCTGTAAAAGTGATGAAGGCTTTTAAAGCGTAACCAGTTTTTTCATAATCCACTTCGATTCGATAACCCTGTATGATTCCTGCGTCTTCGAGTTTTATCATGCGCTCTGCAACAGCAGGAGCTGAAAGTCCTACCTCCCTTCCTATGTCGGCAAAAGATGCCCTGGCATTTTCCTGCAGACAGGCCAGGATCGACCAGCTCGTTTTATCTAATTCCATATGAAAGGATTTTATTGAATTTTGTTTGCTTTCGAAAGCAAATATTAAAATAAACATTGATTTCGAAGGTAAATTTAATATATTTCCTTATAACTTTGAATATTGATTTTCCCTTAAAGGTTTAAACAGCAGCTAATGAACAATTCCGGATCCAAAGCACCCGGCTCCCTTTCAGTGATCCTTGCTTTTTTAACAGTGTACATCGTCTGGGGTTCTACCTATTTTTTCATAAGTAAGGCCTTACATGGTTTCCCGCCTTTTTTATTGGGTGGAATACGATTTGTTATTGCCGGTTTGATCATGATGATATGGGCAATGTGGAAAAAAGAAAACCTTTTGGATTGGGAAACCATTAAATTGTCGGCTGTCAGTGGATTTCTCATTCTGTTTATAGGAAATGGTATTGTAATTTTTGTTGAACAATATGTCGGCAGCGCCTGGGTTGCCATCATAATTTCCGCTGCCCCGCTCTGGTATGTGGTTTATGACCAACCGCACTGGAAAGAAAATTTCTCCAGCAAATCCATACTCACCGGTTTATTTCTTGGATTGATCGGCATATTCCTGCTGTTCCTTCCAAATATTTCTTCTGCTTATAAAACAGACAGAAATCCTTATGAACGTTTCGCGTTATTCGCACTGATCATCGGATCCATGTCGTGGGTCATTGGTTCCCTGTATGCAAAATATAAAAAGACACAGGTACCCGCGTCTGTTAATACCGGCTGGCAAATGTTCTTCGCCGGAATATATTTTTTTATCGGTGCAGGATTTACCGGGGAATTTAAAACATTTCAACTTTCATCGGTCCCCGCGGAGGCCTGGTATTCCATTTCCTATCTCGTAATATTCGGATCCATCCTGGCTTATAGTTGCTTTGTATGGCTGATGGAGGTAAGATCACCGGCACAAGTCAGCACATACGCCTATGTGAATCCGGTAGTAGCTGTTTTGCTGGGGATTTTCATGAATGCTGAACATGTAAATAATTTACAGATAGGAGGACTTTTCGTTATTCTTTTCAGCGTATTGCTAATTAATCTGAATAAATATATTAAGAGACCGAGACTGGCCTAGATAGTTGTTAGTTGTTAATTGTTAACGGTAAAATGCTATGTTCAATTAAGGTCACAATTTTTCATGACCTAACCTTTCGGCGTTAACAACTAACAATTAACAACTAACAATTAACCCAAATGTTTCTGCAATTAATTCAAAAGACCTGAACCTGTCTTTTTGAGAATGGGTCATCGTAGTTATCATGATTTCATCAATACCCATTTCACCAGCCAGTGTATCCAGCTGTTTTTTTACCTGTGCCGGCGTTCCGGATACGATACGTCCCTGATTAAACTGAATTCTTTCTAATTCAGCATCTGAAAAAACATAATCCCTGATATCCTCATACCGGTTCATTTCCCGGAAATTTCCTTTTTCAAATTGAAGAAGCGTATAATCTGCCAATTTCCTGAGTTGTACCGCTTTTTCTTCGGTATCCGCACATAAAACAGAGATCGCGAGCAGGATTTGCGGTTCCAGCATTTCGCGTGAAGGCTGAAAAGCTTTGCGGTAAGAATCTACAATTTCCGGACCTGCAAATCCATTGATGAATCGTGCGAGTGCAAGGCCCATTCCGAATTTAGCCGCGATCGCCGCACTGCCACCGGTTGAACTTAGTATCCATTGTGAAGGAATTGTGGCGCTGATAGGAACTGCCAGCAGAGGCCCGTATTGCGTTGCCGCTTCATCATGAAAAAATGCCTGAAGGTATTCCAGCTGCTGAATATAGGATTCTTCAGAAAAATTATTCGAGGGATTGAGAAGCCCTGCCGAAATACGGTCCCCGCCCGGGGCCCTGCCTATTCCCAGATCAATTCTTCCCGGATACATAGTTTCCAGTAAACGAAAATTTTCGGCAACTTTTAAAGCACTGTGGTTGGGTAACATAATTCCCCCTGAACCAATACGTACGGTGCGGGTCTCGCTGGCAAGCCTTACCATAAGCAATTCCGGAGCCGATCCCGCGATCATCTCGGAATTATGATGTTCGGATACCCAGAACCGGCGAATTCCCCAGGTATCAGCCAATTTTGCCAGATGAATGGTATTCGAAATTGCCTGGGATGCGAGCGTACCTTTTGGTACGATTGACTGGTCCAGGAAACTCAGGCTGAGCATTAAATTTCTTTGTTATCATTAACATTACAACAGCTTCTTTGTTGAAAAAAGCGTCGGTTTTCATTTCTGAAATCTTAATTTTAGGATCACTGTAACGACTATGACTTATCAGCAAATCACCGAATTACTGGGAAAGGAAAATGAAACCCTGTTTACTCATGAATGCAAAAAAATTCCGAAGGAATCAATGCATCTTCCTTCTCCCCATTTCATAGATGATATTTTTTCGATTTCCAATCGTAATCTGCAAACCCTTCGAAATCTTCAGCAGATTTTTAATGGGGGAAGACTTGGAGGTACCGGATATCTGTCCATACTTCCCGTTGATCAGGGTGTTGAACATAGTGCGGGTGCTTCCTTCGCAAAAAATCCTCTTTATTTTGATCCTGAAAATATTGTCCGCCTCGCAATCGAAGGCAATTGCAATGCCGTTGCCAGTACTTTCGGTGTATTAGCAATGGTAGCGCGCAAATATGCACATCGCATACCCTTCATCGTTAAAATAAATCATAATGAACTACTAACTTATCCGAATAAATTTGACCAGATATTATTTGGAACCGTCCGGGATGCCTGGAATATGGGAGCAGCTGCTGTTGGCGCAACTATTTATTTCGGTTCTGCAGAATCTGACCGCCAGATTACCGAAGTGGCAAAAGCTTTTGATGAAGCACATCAGCTGGGAATGGCTACGGTGCTTTGGTGTTATCTGCGCAATAATGCATTTGTAAAGGATGGCAAAGACTATCACTTGTCGGCTGATCTGACAGGTCAGGCAAACCACCTTGGTGTTACCATACAGGCTGATATTGTAAAACAGAAATTGCCCGAGCTGAATGGCGGATATAAAGCACTGAATATGGGCAGCAGCCATTATGGAAAACTGGATGAAAAAATGTATACGGATCTTTCCAGCGATCATCCGGTTGATCTTTGCCGCTACCAGGTATTGAATGGCTATGCCGGCCGCATACCATTGATCAATTCAGGTGGCGCTTCTGAAGGAGAAAAGGATTTAAAAGAAGCCCTTCGTACAGCTGTTATTAATAAGCGTGCAGGTGGCAGTGGAATGATTTCCGGAAGAAAAGCATTTCAACGCCCTTTTTCTGAAGGTATTCAGTTGCTGAATAGTATTCAGGATGTTTACCTCGAAAAACTTATCCCCGTTGCATGAAAAAAATAAACTCCGGTTACACCACTATTTTTACTGATATCGGCGGGGTCCTTCTTACCAATGGCTGGGACAGGAATGGCAGAACAAAAGCCATTAGCCATTTTAATCTTGATCCTGTCGAAACAGAAGAAAGACATCATCTTACTTTCGATACCTATGAATCAGGAAAAATTACGCTCAGCGAATACCTGAAACGTCTGGTATTTTACAAGGAAAGAAATTTTACAGAAGTAGAATTCAGAAAATTTATGTTCGACCAGTCACAACCCTATCCTGAAATGCTGGGACTCATTCGTGGAATAAAAGAAAAATACGGAATTAAAATTGCCGTAGTCAGTAATGAAGGAAGGGAATTAAATAATTACAGGATCAATACATTTAAACTGGGCGAATTTGTTGACTTTTTTATCAGCTCCTGCTTCGTTCATTTCCGAAAACCCGACGCAGATATTTTCAAAGTGGCGCTGGATATAGCGCAGGTGTCTCCGGAAAAAGTGATTTATCTGGAAGACCGTCCCATGTTCGTCCAGGTAGCTGATACGCTGGGCATTCACGGAATCATTCATCATGATTTCGATTCTACAAAACAGCAGCTTGCTGCTTTTGGTTGGGTGATTTGAACCCTGTAAGCGACATAATGAAATCGACTTCTTTCTGACTATAAGGTGTTCCATCAGGCCGAAAAATATCATGGAACCAGACTTTAGGTTCTGAACCGTCTGGAATGGGAGTATCCCATGCGTACTTGGTATTTGTTTTCCCGCTTACCAGACCCCAGTTTATAGCAGCTACATGTTCTTTTTTCAGCATGGGCATAATATTAAAAAAAGTACTGTTGCGGAGACGGGCCATATATTCTGTACAAATAAGTGGTCGGCCATATTTTTTCAGGCTGTCAATGACCTGCATATGAGCTTTCTCATCCTCATAATTGTGATATGTAATTACGTCTGATTCATCAAGCTGATATTTGTTCAGGTCAGTCAGATCTTTATTCCAGACACCCGCAGATAGGGGCTGTGAGGGATTGACTTCTCTTGACCATCGAAAAAGATTTTTCAACAAGACCATGCTTTTATTCTGGTAGTTGGAATTCCCCGGTTCGTTGTATAAATCCCAGAGCAGGATACGGCGATCATCATTAAATGTTTTTAGTATGTCCTTTACGTAGGTTTCAAGTACGTTCATTAATGAGGGATCTTCATAAAGTAATTTTCCCGGATCTCTTAACCAGCCGGAATTATGAATACCCGGTTTGGGAGCGGGTTGTTTTCCAGCCTTGTAAGATTCGTTCCAGCAATCATCGAAAAAAACAAAAATGGTTTTAATATTTTCCCGGGCTGCAATAACAAGGTATTCGTCTACACGTTTTTTAAATCCTGCAGGGTCCTGCTGCCAGGCAAGATGATGTAAAAATACCCGCATGCAGTTAAGCCCGATGGAATGGGCATATCCCAGTTCACGTGAAATCGTTGCCGTATCAAATGTTTCGGCCTGCCACATCTCTAACTGGTTGACCGCTGTGCTTGGAATGAAATCACAACCACGCAACCATCCCTGAAGGGAGTACCATTGAGTGGCAAAATCTTTCGTCCAGACAGGCCTCACATTTTGAGCCTGCAAATCGTTAAGGAAATAAATGCTGATAATTAGAAGTAAAACTTTTTTCATCTGGCTTTAGAATATAATTATAAGATATAAAACTATAAATGATACATCAAGCGTCAATCCTTCCTGCGGCAGGCGGGCCTCATCCGGAATTCAGGGTTTAATTGAAAACTGATAAACAGTCATTTCGTTATATGTTTGTCCCGGTTCTAAAATGGTATTTGGAAAAGAAGGCTGGTTTGGTGAATCAGGATAGTGTTGTGTTTCCAGACACAATCCGCCATATTTTACAATTTTCTTTCCATTCCTCCCAATTAGAGTTCCATCCAGAAAATTACCAGTATAAAATTGAATGCCCGGCTGTGTTGTAAAAACATTCATCATTCTTCCTGAACCCTGATCATATAAACTGGCAATTCGTATCAATCCGGAATCTGATTTTCTTTCTATAACAAAATTATGATCATATCCCCCATTTATTTGGCCGATGTCCTTTCCGATCTTTTTATTTTTTCTGAAATCCATCGGTCCATATTTTACATACGCAATTTCACCTGTCGGAATAAGAGCATTATTAACAACCGTGTATTTATCTGAATAGATAGCCAGTTCTTCGTCAAGTATGGTTGAATCCCTCCCGGCAGATAAATTAAAATAGGCATGATTGGTTAAATTCACCGGCGTTTTCTTATCAGTCATCGCCGTATAATTTATAGATAACCTATTACCATTTTTGGAAGAGACCCCATATTCGATTTTTACACTTAGATTTCCCGGAAATCCTTCTTCTCCATCATGACTGGTATATGAAAGTACCAGAATAGAATCATTTACCTGATCAACGGTCCATATTACTTTGTCAAATCCTTTTAATCCGCCGTGCAGGGTATTCCCGTTTTCGTTGGCCGTTATTTTATAGGTTACCCCATCGATGAGGAATGAAGCATGCCCGATCCTATTAGCATATCTCCCTACGATCGCCCCAAAATAAGGATTTCCTTTCTGAAGGTAACCGGAGAGTGAATCATACCCAAGAATAACGTCGCCCATTTTTCCGGATCTGTCAGGTGTCCGTAATTCAAGCAATGTTGCTCCATAATTTGTTATGACGACTTTCAGACCACTACTGTTATTAATCGTA
>JABDDT010000079.1:12711-13269 GCA_013287475.1 Bacteroidota bacterium | reverse complement strand
TTAAATATAACACTCAAGTGAAAGACTGTCTCGAAATCTTTTAGGAGCATCTAGTGTTTAGGTTTAACTAATCGGTTATGGCTTTAGATTCATTGCCCCTATTATTAGTGGGGAAAAAACATCATTTAATATTTTAGGAACTTCAATATTATTAAAGGAGCAATAGGCATTATAACTGTTTTTTTCCTTTTCAAGCCAAAACATCGTATCGTCAGCTATAGTGAAGTGAATAGGAAACTCTTTATTGTCACTTATTTTCAGAATATTTATAATAGGAGAATTACTATCTGTATATAATTTTAATAATTTAAAGACACTTGATTCATAGTTTGGATAATTTTCAAGGAGTATAGTGATTGGCACCCTGTTTTTTAGCAAGCCCTGAAGAGATTGTAAATAATATCCATTATTAGAGATTTGGCCATTCAATCCACCGGCTACTATTCTTACATATTTTCTTGCGTTTTTAAAAATATTCCCCAATGCAATAGCGGCATGAGTGGGATTTGAATTTTGAATGACAGTTTTTTCCTTTGACTTGGATAAATATTCTATTGC
>JABDDT010000079.1:0-12701 GCA_013287475.1 Bacteroidota bacterium | reverse complement strand
TATGACTCAAATTCTGGAGATAGGGGATCTCCAATAAATTGATTTTGAAATGGCATTTCAATTACTGGCATGAGGAGCTTTCGTATTAAATGTAAGAAATTTAGAAATAAGTTCAGAATAATTAAGCCATATGTTTGGTTAAACCCTCAATTCTAAGGGTTTGCCCTTATTGGTTTGTATTTGGTATTAGTTCTACCTTTTGTACCCTAAATTTAAAAACCATGTCAAATTTTATCGTAAGGGTAGAATTATACGGAACACCGGCAGAAGGTGTTTACGCTAATCTACATACAGCAATGAAAACAAAAGGATTTTCTAGGACTTTCACAGACAACGGTAAAACTTATAGCTTGCCTCATGCAATGTATCTACTTCCAAATAGCAACAGTGCTACTGTCAATGTAGTAGATTTAGCGAAACAGGCGGCTTCAACAGTATGGAAAGATTTTGCCGTATTGGTAACCAGAACTGAAGTTAGATTTGAGTACTTCGGATTAAAATTAGCCTAATTCACTACTTCTTGTACTCCAATGCCGTTACTTGATTCTCCTGATCCACTTCCAGCCGGATTGGTATAAATAATATTATGTCCACACACGGCAGCCCAAACCATTTTAATCCAATGCTGTAATTTCATTAATAAGCCTTCTCAATAAGTATTAACAAGAAGATTATTAACCAAATTAAAACCTTAATCAATTTATTTATTTTCATACACCTTGTCCCTTATTGTGAGTTGGTGCCATGAAAACAAACTAACAAAACGTTATTCTCCTTGTCCCTTATTGGTAGTTGATGCCAATTTCCTGCAATGAAATACGGGTCGTAACCCGGGGGATTTATATTATAACTTCTTTGGCTTTTTAAGATCCTCAATTTTCTCGGATATTATTTTCATTTCATGAAATATAGTTTTCACTTTGGCAAATACTTCGTTATTTGAAATTGAATTATCTAATAATATTTTATAATCGCGAAGCTGAATTTCTAAATCAGCGATTTCTGCTTTTACATCCGGAGACTGCATAAATTCATATTTTCCGCTCAAATTTGGGATATGGACTTTTAACGGGTATATAAGGTAGTCCTTATTTATAAGCTTATAGTTATTTCTTTTTTTTTGCGTGACTTTACGACTATCGTATATCAAAATCAATCACCAGTTTCTCTGAGGCAGGATGCGACTGACAGGCGAGGATAAATCCTTGTTCGAGTTCTTCATCGGCGAGTGCATAATTCTGGTCCATATTTACTTTTCCTTCTACCAGTTTAGCACGGCATGTAGCACATACACCTGCGCGGCACGCATACGGCAGGTCCGCACCGGCGATGATAGCGGCTTCGAGAATCGTGGGACCTTCAGCAGGGATTTGATAATCCGCAGATACGCCATCGAGACGGATTGTTACAAGACTTGTCTTATTTGAAGATTCTTTTTTTTCTGTATTGATTTTTTTTGCAGTAATGCCGGATTCTCCCGGATCGGAAAACAATTCAAAATGAATTTTATTCTCCTTAACTTTTTGATTCAGCAACCATTCACGGACAGAAAATATCATTGGAGCCGGTCCGCATAATAAATATTCCTGGTCCGTGCCCAGAGGAATAATCTGTTTAAAAATCATTTCGCATTTTGCTGTATCTATGCGTCCTTCAAAAACCGGGGCATCCATTTTTTCACGACTGAATATTGGTATTAACTGAAAACGTGCTGGATGATCATTTTTCAAAGCCAGAAGTTCTTCGCGGAAGATCATCGAACTCCGGTTACGGTTACCATATATAAGGGTGAAAATGCTCCGGGGTTCATCTTTAAGAATTGTTTTCAGGAGTGAAATCACAGGTGTAATACCGCTTCCTGCAGCAAACGCGACATAATGTTCTTTATTCGCTATATGCATTGGAAGAATAAAATTTCCTGTGGGAGCCAGCACATCGAGCACCTGAGATGGTTTGAAATACAGATGTGCGTGTGAAGAAAACAATCCTGCTTCTACTTTTTTAATGGCGACGCGTAATTCATTTTGGTATGGACTGCTGCATATGGAATATGATCTCCTTACTTCCTGACCGTTGATACTGGTCTTTAGTGTGATATTCTGCCCAGCTTTGAATTCAAATTCTTCTTTCCATTCCTCCGGGATATGAAATGAAACGGAAAGGCAATCTGCTGTTTCATTTCGTATATCCAGTATCGTCAGGGGACGAAAATGTTTTGCCACGTTTATTTCTTTAATCCTTCAATCAGGTATTTTACCATATTATTCTCCAGCACATCCGGCGGTATTGTCTTCCTGGAACGGTGCCATGATTCTATACCACTGATCGCTGAAAGCAGGGTCAGTACAGCAACATAAGGCTCGATTGGTTTCATTTCTCCGCGTTCAATGCCGCGGGCAATCAGTTCTGAGAGGCTCCTTCGATAGTTTCTGCGCTGGTTGAGGAAATTTGACAGGTATGGTTCCGGGAGGTGGCGCCATTCATGATCCGATATATAAACGAATTCATACTGATCCATCATCATCCGGATATGAAAACGAATAATGAGTTCAAGCTTTTTCAAGGTTGGTTCAGGACTTGCCTGAACATCTTCAAGATGAGAGAGGAAATCGTTTGCCACTTTGAAACAAATAGCCTGAAGAATTTCCGACTTAGACTGGATATGATTGTACAAGCTCGCTGCTTCAACACCTACATGCTCAGCCAGATCTCTCATGGACGCTGCACCAAAGCCTTTTTCCCTGAAGAGCTTGGAAGCTTTTTCAATGATCGTGTCTTTTTTACTGCTGTTCTTTTTGCTTCTGATCTTCGCCATATCAGGGCCAAAGATAAATGAACGCTTTAGTTCTTATGCGTGGCTTTAACTTAATTTATGAATTGAATCAGTTTGGGTCGGAACAATATTTATTGGGATAGTTTGACGAATTTGCTTGATTTGAATAATCCTTTCCAGTGATCAACAAACTCTTTGGATAAAGTAGATTCCTTTATAGCCACAAAATTTGAATAAAGGGCTTCGTCACCTTCGACAATATAAAATAATTGTGACTCCGGGTTATTATTATTTTTATAAGATGCCGATTCTATTTTAAATAAAATCCATGGATTTTTACCATCCTCTTTTTTATCTATAAAAGTTAATGTCGGATTTACGGCAGCTTTTTTTGCTTCATTAAAAGTTAAGTTCATCGTTGCATCAATCGGAGCATCCTGTTTGCCTGTGAATACGGTTGTAGTGCCTATAATTGTCCACTGATCTATTTTTTCATTATTTGGAATTAATTCAACCATGCTCATAGTATGGTTTTTTTCCTGTGAACCGATTTTCCATGTTTCCGGCCATGGGATTATTAGTCGTTCGGTTTGGCCAATTGCCGGAATAAAAAAACAGACGGAAATCAGGAATATTAAAAGTTGTTTCATAATTCTTTCTTTAAAAGCCACACATTTCTTTTCTAAAGGTAATTTATATCCAAAATTGGCAGAATTATTAATATAATTTAAATGCACAGGAAGGGGGTCCGGCAAAATCCTGTAGGTTTGCAGCATTTTACCGGTCTGCCGGTTATTATTTATCTATAATAATTTATGTCATTAATCTGTGTTGGAAGTATAGCATATGATGCTATAGAAACGCCTTTTGGGAAAAGAGAGCGCGTAGTTGGCGGCTCGGCAGTTTATGTTGCATATGCAGCTGCGAACTTTGTGAAGCCTGTTAACCTTGTTTCCATTATCGGGAATGATTTTGACAGGGAAGAAATTAAGGCCCTGGAAGCGAAGGGTGTTTCTTTCGAAGGTGTGGAAAGAGTAAAAGATAAAAAATCTTTTTTCTGGAGCGGGCGCTATCACCTGGACATGAATACGCGTGATACCCTTGTAACCGACTTGAACGTGCTGGCTGACTTTAATCCGGTGATTCCTGATAGTTTTCAGGATTCAGAATTCCTGATGCTCGGAAATCTTCATCCGGCAACCCAGATCAGTGTGATCCGGCAAATGAAAATCCGTCCCCGGATGATCGCCATGGATACCATGAATTACTGGATCAGCAGTGCGATCGAAGATCTGAAACTGGTTCTTGGTATGGTGGATCTATTGATGGTGAATGACGCTGAAGCACGTGAGCTGACAGGTGATTATTCTCTGGTGAAAGCCGCAAGAAAAATTATGATAATGGGCCCCAAATTCCTGATCATCAAAAAAGGAGAACACGGAGCTTTATTATTTCATGGCAACGAAGTTTTCTTTGCACCCGCACTTCCGCTGGAAGATGTATTTGATCCGACCGGAGCCGGCGACACATTTGCTGGTGGTTTTATGGGACATCTTGCTCATACAAAAGACATTTCTTTCGAAAACCTGAAAACAGCGATCATTGTCGGATCAGCTATGGCGTCTTTTTGTGTGGAAAAATTTGGCCCGGAGCGGCTCAAGGAAATTAGTAAACCCGAAATCGATGACCGCATCAGACAGTTTATCGATCTGGTGAATTTTGATATATCATTGGTATAAGCTTAAAGCTTAAGGCGCAAGGCGTAAGGCATTTGTTAATTATGAATTATGAATTATGGGTTATGAAATAACAAACTTACTCTTATACTCCTATACTCTTATACTTCACTCCCATACTCCCATACTCCCATATTCCCATACTTCATCGCGTTCTCGCCAACACACAAACCAGCATCTGTTTCCTCACCATTCCATCAGGTAAAAATAACTCTGCATATATTATATAATGACCTATGGGCAGCAGATTCTGCTGATCATCTAATCCATCCCAGCGAAAGATTCCGCTGGTAGCTAATAAAATATTATTCACCAGGCTGCATACTTTTCTTCCGGAGACATCATAGATCGAAATGGTTCCCATATATCCTGCGGCTGGCAGATTATAATGGATGAAACAGAAATCGTGGTAACCGTCAAAGTCCGGCGAAAATATTTTTGGTTCAACAGAAATAAATTGCCCAGCTGCGGAATCAGATGAAGATTCTGAATTCTTATAGCCGGGAGTTCCATATCCGGCTGTTGATGCAGCTGATGTCCAGTTGGAAGGAAGAGATGTCGGCAGATCCGGCTGGATTCGTTCCAAAGAAACACCCGTCTCATTTGCCAGTAGGGGCGAATGCCAGTGATGATCATAATCGAGTTCATCAATCACTTTCCCTGTTGTATTGAGCAGAACAACCTTCCCCTGATCATCAGGCAATGAAGGGAGGGCAGTAAGAGACAGGATTTGCGATTTAACAGCTGAAGGATAATTTTGAATAACCCAGTCCGGATTTTCAGTAAACAAAAGGTATTCACCAGGAAAAAGAATTCGCTCTTTACTCACGAGTGCCGCAGGATCTTTTAAAGATCCATCCGTATTTTTCCCAGAAAGAAATAAATCAGTGCATTTGATAATCCTGGAGCTGCGGTTATATAATTCCAGGTAGTCATAACCAAAGGGTGGCGGATTGAAAAGAATTTCATTGAAGATGATATCCCCGGTCATTGCTTTTTCCGGAATGCCGACTTTATAAATATTGTTCTGACCGATTTCATTACCATTACAATCTTCGATCTGCTGAAGTGAAATCAAATAAATTTTACCTGCCGCCAAAGGATTTTGCAAATGAACCGCGATCTGGTCATAAAATGGGGCCTGTACAAAAACGCTATCCGGGTAACCGATTCCATCTGAAATGGAATAGTTGGAAATAACTGATGCAGAAAAGCTGTCGACAGGTTCATCAAATAATAAAATGATATTCATTGAATCAACTGTCACTGCATTAATGAGAGAAGGTGGTTGTTCATCGGGATTATAAGCATCAACAGAATTCTTATAACCTGGAGTTCCGCCCAAATCTGATTTGCTGGAAGTCCAGTTTTCCTTTCCCGAGCATGGATCATGGAGATCAATCATTTCAAGACTCCACCCTCCATTAGCTTTCAATTCATTTTTGTACCAGCTCTTGTCATAATGAATGGCGTGAATAACAGTTCCCGATTCTGAACTAAGTATAATTTCACCTTCATCATTATATAAGGAAGGGAAACCACTGATTGCAAGAGTGGGACCAAAATGGCTGTAAGCATTCGCCGAAGTCGTAGGACAAAGAATGAGGAAACTATCAGATTTGAGCAGGTAATCCGTTTTTATAGTTGCAGAACTATTGGCATTGCTGATCTTCCAGTTGTGGAGATTAAAGTCACGACCCGAGCAATTTTTCAGTTCTATGAATTCACTTTCAGGCAATCCCACAGAAGGGGCAGGATCGGGCAGGCATTCTGTTATCAGGATATCGTATCGGCTTTGAGCCCCTGTAAATAACGGCGTGATACAACAGAACAGACAAAATACGATCAGACGATTAGACATCATAAATCATTTTCTTAAAAATAATTTGGTTTAAAAAAAATCGTAGGCTATTTTTACGCTCAGAATGAACGTGATTTCAACATATACAAAGAAGAACACCAAGATGCCCATAGAAGGGGAAGGTGTCTGACATTTTGTATATTCAAGATATAAGGCCTTCCCACATCAGGGAAGGCTTTTTGATTTTTAATAATTCAAAACCGTAAAAAAAATGAGAGTTGCTGTTGTGGGTGCTACCGGGCTGGTAGGTACCAAAATGCTCGAAGTATTGGCAGAAAGAAATTTCCCGGTTACTGAACTGATTCCTGTGGCATCTGAAAAGTCTGTAGGTAAAAAGCTACGTTTTAATAATAAGGAATGGACTGTTGTGAGTTTAACTGATGCTATTCTGGCCAAGCCTGCTATTGCAATTTTCTCTGCTGGTGGCAGTACATCACTTGAATGGGCACCCAAATTTGCAGCAGCAGGAATTACAGTTATAGATAATTCCTCAGCCTGGAGAATGGATCCCACAAAAAAGCTGGTGGTTCCTGAACTAAATGCAGACGCCCTGACCGCTGACGATAAAATAATCGCAAATCCCAACTGTTCTACGATCCAGATGGTTGTCGCACTTAACCCACTTCATTTAAAATATAAAATCAAAAGGATAGTCGTCAGTACCTACCAAAGTGTAACAGGCACGGGTGTAAAGGCTGTAAACCAGTTGATGAACGAACGTCAGGGAATCCAGGGAGAGATGGCGTATCAATATCACATCGATCTGAACGCAATTCCCCAGATTGACGTTTTTCTGGATAACGGTTATACGAAAGAAGAAATGAAGATGGTGAATGAAACCCGCAAAATAATGCGGGACGATTCGATTCGTGTAACATCCACAACTGTCCGTATACCGGTAATAGGCGGTCACAGTGAAGCCGTGAATGTGGAATTCGAAAAGGACTTTGACCTTGCTGATATAAGGACTCTTTTGGAGTCGGCACCCGGTGTTGTGGTGGTGGATAATCCCGCCAAACATGAGTATCCCATGCCTAAAGACGCACATAACAGGGATGAGGTATTCGTTGGCAGGCTCAGGCGTGACGAAACCCAGCCGAATACCTTAAATATGTGGATTGTAAGCGACAATCTGCGTAAAGGAGCCGCGACGAATGCGGTGCAAATTGCGGAGTACCTGTTAACTAAAGGGCTTATTTAGATATGGGTTATGAGATATGGGATATGAGTTATGGGATATGGGATATGAGTTATGGGATATGAGTTATAAGCCACATCTCATAGCTCATATCCCATATCCCATATCTCATACTTAGACTCTACTCCAATTCTCCCCGCTCTTGATCCGGTACATGGTCATTTCACTTACACCGTATTTGTCGGCCAGCTTCTTAATGGTCAGCTGGCGACTCCTGCTGGACAGGGTTTTTTTGATGGATCTGACCTGGGCTGCTGTGAGTTTTAAGCCGACGGGTTTTGTGGATTGAATTTTTTTATAGGCAAGCTTAGCAGGGCTTTTCTGCTGGTGAGAAATCATATCATCCAGGCTGACCCATTTTAAATTTTTTACTGAATTATCAGTTTTATTATGGTTAAGGTGAATGACATATTTTTGTTTGGAAGAATTTCTTTTGATGAACATTCTTGCTATTTCCCTGTGCAGATAAAGGGTTCCGTTATTTCCGGGGCGATGCAGGTTCAGCGTTTTATATCCGGTGGTAACTGACCCGTTCAGCAGTTTACCGTCTGTATATATATCTTCATAATAACTGGCCACACGGCCGGTAGAAGAAAGCGCGTATTTTTTGCGAAGTTCTTTCCAACCAGGAAACATGAGTGGCTTCCAGGATTCGCCAGGAATTTTTTTTATCATGGCTGCGGTTTTATTAAAGTTACAAAAAACAAAAGCTAATAAAATATGAAAAATTCTTCACCCTCATTCCAGCCTTGTTCCGGACAAACAAACAGGGGCCTATTTTCCTTTTGATGACCCGATAAACTTCAAAAATTCTTTTTCAGTCAGGATTCGGATAGACGGAATCTTTTTCGCCTTTTCAAGTTTCGATCCGGCTTCTTCACCCACAACAAGATAATTCAGTTTACTGCTTACTCCTCCCAATATTATTCCGCCCTGTTCTTCCACCAGCGCCTCAGCTTCACTCCTTTTCATTTCGTTCAAACTCCCTGTGAAAAGGAAACTCTGGGAAGCCAGGTTACCAGTTCCTTTTCTTTCGGAACGTGTATTCCTGAAGTTCAGACCCAGACCCTCCAGTTTCTCCAGCATTTTAATATTATCCCTGTTGTTGAAAAACTGAATTATACTGCCTGCAACTTTAGGGCCTACGTCTTCGAGTGACTGCAATTCTTCCAAAGAAAAATTCTTAAAATCCATTAGATAGCTCACAGCTTTCGCCAGTGTTTTAGCAGTAGTCTCTCCAACGTAACGGATACCGAGTGCATAGATCACCCGATGGAGGGGTTGTTTTTTGGATTCTTCTATGGCAGTCTGCAGGTTATGAATACTTTTTTCGCCGTATCCTTCCAGTTCTGCAATGCGATCAAAGGGCAGCAGATAAACACCTGGAACATCTTTTAAAAATCCGAGTTCATAAAATTTCTGGACGTTGGCAGCTCCGAAACTTCGGATGTCCATGGCATCCTTACTGACAAAGTGAATAATCCTTTCCACAACCTGGGCAGGACAATTGATATTTATACATCTGAGTACTGCTTCTTCGGGAACCTTCACAAGTTCATCCCCACATGCAGGACAGTTTTTGGGGAATACGATTTTCTTTTCTTTCCCGGTGCGCAGTTCAGCAAGCGGTTTAACAATGTAAGGGATCACGTCCCCTGCCCGTTCCACTAGAACGGAATCTCCAATAAGGAGACCCTTTTGTTTTACAACATCCTCATTAAAAAGTGAAACCGATGTAACCGTCACGCCACCAATTGGGACGGCTTCGATCTTGGCAACAGGGGTGATACTTCCGGTTCGGCCCACCTGGAATTCCACCTTTAATAATTTGCTCGTAGCCTGGCGTGCTTTAAACTTAAATGCTATCGCCCAACGTGGGTGATGGGTAGTCATGCCCATTTTATCCTGCAATGCGAAATCATTCACTTTAATTACCATACCATCAATTTCATAAGGAAGCTTATCGCGTCCTGCTTCAAATGTCTGGCAGTATTCTATCACAGGTTGAATACTTAGAAAAACCTTTTTTTCCTTTTTAGGACTCCTGAATCCGAGATCCCATAACATTTCCAGGGATTCGCTATGGGTATGTGGCGCTTTTTTTAATTTAGCATCATGGGCCTGTTCAGGACCGGCCATTTCTCCTTTTTTCACATTCAGTTTATCGGAAGAAGAATAGTAACTGATGTGGTATAAGAACACTTCCAGCTGGCGACGGCTCACTTCAGCAGGATCTTTAATACGAAGAGAACCTGAAGCGGCATTCCTGGGGTTAGCAAGGGGAGCAATATGTTGTTCTTCGAGCTGACGGTTGTATTTTGAAAAGTTTTCTTTATTCATCAGCACTTCCCCGCGGATTTCAACCTGTTCAATGCCAAATCGGGAAAAGGCAGCAGAAAGGGGCACAGAGCGAATCTGTTTTATATTGGTGGTTACTTCATCTCCCTGCACTCCATCCCCACGGGTAGCTCCCCTCACAAACAAATCGTTTTCATAAATAAGGGAAATACTGGCACCGTCAAACTTGGGTTCCACACAATATTCAATTGCATCAAGGCCCGTGAGTTCCCTTGCCTTTCTATCCCAATCAACCAGATCTTCTTCATTATAAGAATTTTCAAGAGAGAGCATCGGAACAAGGTGGTTTACTGTAGGAAAACTTTTAGTGAGTTCCTTTGCCACGCGCCGGGTAGGGGAATCAGGAGTTATCGACCCTGGATTTTCGGATTCCAGTTTTTCGAGAGATTTATATAATGTATCATACTCCGTATCGGAGAGCAGGGGGTCGTTCAATATATAATAGCGATATTCATGAAACACCAGGACATTTCGCAGTGATGCTAAATCCTTAATATTCAGACTTTTTTGACTTAGCTTTTTGAGCAGGGATTTACTAAGCTCCTGCAGCTGGCGGGTCTGTTCGGGCGTATACATAACTGAGATTTAAAACTTTTTTTTCGAAGGGCCGTATTCATATGTTTGAAGGGTAATCATGAAACGACTATAACAAATGTCATGGACGAATGGTGGATCTGTATTGAATTTAATAAAGTTGGTCAGAACAAAGTTTAACGGATCTGGATTATATTAGAGCGCTGAACTGCTGTTACAAATTTAAGCGTATGAGCACGGAAAAACTACCAAAGAGAAAAGATATCAAAGCCGTATTGAAGCAACTTGAAAGTGACGGACTGATTGGAATTTCGGTTGACTGCGTGATTTTTGGGTTTGATGAAAACGAGCTCAAAGTGCTCATGATCAAATCGGATTTAAAACAATTTGAAGGGAAATGGTCACTTTTGGGCGACCTCGTACACCGCGATGAAGATCTTGACCAGGCTGCGTACCGGGTATTAAAGGAACGTACAGGTATGGATGATGTATACCTTGAACAGGTAAGAAGTTTTGGCGACGTCATCAGGCATCCGGCAGCAAGGGTTGTAACCATCGCTTATTGTTCATTGATTAATATTCAGCAGCACCGATTACAGAAAACGGATAATGAACTTCACTGGCATAAGTTAGGTCCCGATATGGATATGGCATTCGACCATCAGTTGATATTAAATGTGTGTCACGAGTGGTTGCAAAAACGTGTTCAGGAGCATCCTCTGGGATTCAGTCTCCTGCCTCAGAAGTTTTCACTAAGGGAATTACAAAATCTTTATGAAGCAATTTTAGGGATTAAGCTTGACAGAAGAAATTTCAGAAAGAAATTTTTTTCTATGGACGTCCTTGAGGATACAAATGAATTGGAATATGATGTACCGCATCGTCCCGGCAAGTTGTACAAATTCAATTACATAAAATATAAAACCAAGGAAGGCAGGAAATTTATGCGTCTCGACTTCTGACGCAACCTCCCTTCGAATTGCAGCGTTTAATTGATGTTGCCTGTCTTGATGGTTATTGAGCTACTCTGGTATTTTTTATGCATTATTTTTTTTTAACCTTTTTGTTAAATTATGCATAATTAATGCTATTTTAGCTGCTTAATTGCTTAAACCATTGATTATGACCATTAAACGATTGCTTAAGAGGATATCTTTCCTCATCGTATGTGTATCCCTTACACAGCTAGTTTTCTCTCAAACAAAAGTTATTACTGGTACAGTTACTGATGATAAGGGGGCTCCTGTACAAGGCGCATCCGTAGCTGTTAAAGGAACAAAGGGTGGTACTACAACAGATGTTAACGGAGCATTTTCGTTAACGGTTGCCGCCTCAGCAAAGTCAATTATTATAAGTTCTGTTGGATTTAATCAGCAGGAAATCAGTATTGCCGATAAAACATCGGTTACTGTAGCACTGGTTTCAAATGCACAGTCATTGAATGATGTAGTAATAACAGGTTATACGACAGTAAGACGTAAAGACGCTACTGGATCAATGACTGTTGTTTCTGCTAAAGAGTTTAACCAGGGAGTTATTACTTCCCCTGACCAGTTATTGGCGAACAAGGTCTCCGGTTTAGAAGTAACCACCAACAGTGGTCAACCGGGTGCTGCTACAACCGTGAGAATACGTGGTAACAGTTCAGTACGCGGTGTAGGCAATCCCTTATACGTTATTGATGGGATTATCCTGGATGGCAGAAATGCCAGACCGAGTGTAAATCTTGGAGTCGGCGGATTTGGACAAACCCCGGATGCCAACCCTTTATTGTTTATTGATCCATACTCCATTTTGAGCATAAATATTTTAAAAGATGCAGCTGCTACGGCAATTTACGGATCAAGAGGTGCGAATGGAGTCATTGAAATGACTACCAGAACAGGTAGTTCCGGTGCTGTAAAGCTTGAAGCCAATGCTTCAGTCGGTTATAATGCGGGGTATATGAAGAAGTATGACATCCTTAGTGAAGGAGGTTTTTTGAACGCATTGACAAAATATAATCTGGATACCCTGTCGGGAACTAAAAATTTAAATAAAGGGAGCAATGTAAATCCCATGAATGACATTACCTGGAGCAAGGCAATTCAAAATTACGATGTCGCATTGAGCGGGGGGAATGAAAACGGAAAATTCCGCGCTTCATTCCTTGCTTCTTCAACCCCGGGCTTAATTAAAAATAACCAACTTAACAAGTACATCGGGTCATTTTCAGGTTCTTATAAATTTCTTGATAAAAGG
>JABDDT010000078.1 GCA_013287475.1 Bacteroidota bacterium | reverse complement strand
CCCAACATAGGCACGCTTGCAAAAAATAATAAAGTGATTGCTGTGGATCTGCAGGGACATGGACGCACTGCTGATATTGACAGGCCAATTGACATGGATTCTATGGCTAATGATATAGCAGAATTGATCAGGCATCTTAACCTTGGAAAAACAAATGTCGTGGGCTATTCATTGGGGGCATCAGTTGCGCTTCGTCTCTGCATTCAGCATCCGGAGTTACTGAATAAGGTGGTGCTGATCTCATGCCCATTCAAGCGAAAAGGATGGTTCCCTGATTTACTTGTTCAGCAAGATCAAATGGGACCAGCATCTGCGGAGGCACTAAAACAAACACCCATGTATCAATCGTATTTAAAATTGGCGCCAAAGCCTGAGGACTGGACAAAGCTGGTGACCAAAATGAGCGCAGCCATCCAAAAAGACTATGATTGGTCAAAAGAAGTTGCAGCAATTAAGTTGCCTGTATTGTTAGTGTGTGCAGATGCTGATGCGGTCATGCCTAGCCACATGGTAGAATTTTTCAAATTACTTGGCGGTGGTTTGAAAGATCCGGGTTGGCAGGGTACCGGAAGACCGGTTTCACAACTTGCAATCATCCCAGGCGAAACACATTATACTCTTTTTATGTCGCCAGTGTTGCCAGATGTAATAATACCTTTCTTTGATAAAAAGTAACATCACAGGCACAAAAGTTCACAGTCTTCAAAACCTTACGGGTAGTTTAACTTTGGAATCAGGAATTATTTTTCACTCCTTCGTAAAAAATGAGAATAAAAATTATTTTTTTCTTCATGATCATGTGTACAAGGGTAAAGGCACAAGACGAATGGCTCGCCACATTGAATTATTCCAACCTGTCAGTAAACAGAATCGCCAATATACCAGGTGTAACCTGGGTCACCGCCGACAACAGCACTTATGATGAGAATAATCAGCGCTTTTTTTTCAGGGCAATACCAACAGAACGCCTCCATGGTATTTGTATACGGTCAGCGCGGTTACAGGTGCGATTATCTATAAGCCTCTTTGTCCATCCAACATGGCAGGACAGGTGGAGGGATTGCAATATGATAACGGAGATGATACCCTCTATGCTCTTTATTCGGGAGGAGGAAGTGTATCCTTGTCATGGATCGACCCCGCTACCGGCGCAGTGCATATAAAAAAAACCCTGCCAGGTTATAATGGATATAGCTGGAGCACTTACGACAGGAAAGACCATCTCTATATAACAAGCGATGGCACGAGCATGCTTGTCATCAACGCACTCACCGGCGCTATCCTCTACAATCCTTCACTTGGAAATGTTCTGGATATCGTTTATGATAATCTCAATGGCAAACTCTTCGGTATCGATCAGTCGGCATCACAATTTGATTCAATAACCCTTTCTACCGGAGCTCTCCATCCAATGGCAGGTCTTCCGTCACTTTCTCTGCCATATTTGAATGCATATACCATTGATGAAACCTCCGGCAGATATATTTTCCTTGGAATGGATCTTTCTTCCCCAACCTGTATCTCGAATTATTTGTATACACTCGATATCAATACCGGCGCAGTCATATCCAAAACGCTTTATCCATATGCGCAGAGTGCGACCGTAATTAGTGACCAAAATCTGATTGAATATAGTTTTGATAACAAAATAGGAATCCTGTACGCACTGAACTGGTACCCTCCGGTCAGTCCGCCAGTCGTTACCATTTCTGCTGATCCAAATCCTCCCTGTTCAGGTGAAGGAGTAAGTTTTACTGCGACACCCGCAACAACCGCGACCAACCCATCTTTCCAGTGGCAGCTGAACGGGATCAATGTGGGAACTAACGCGGACACATATACGAATAATGATCCTGCAGCCGGTGATTCCGTCCGGTGTATCCTGACCAACAATCCTTCCTGTGCAGTTGGTTTAAAAGATACATCGAAGGCTATCGGCATAGGACTGGCACTCAATGCGAGCGTCTCGATCAGTTCTCCCAATGCTTCCATCTGCAGTGGTGATACCGTTTTGTTTACAGCGACTCCGGTAAACGGCGGCGCTTCATCTTCGTTTCAGTGGCAGATAAATGGCGTCAACACGGGTTCGGGTAAGGATACCTTACAGTGTACGTCATTACAAAATGGTGATGAGGTATCCTGCATCATGACGGTCGATTCGACATGCAGTATTCCTTATACATCCAATAAAATCACGGCCATTATTAAAAACCCTCCGACCGTTTTCGCCGGAAACGATACGGTAATCTTACCGGGGCAAAGCATAACGATCCATCCGACCATTTCAGGGTCCATTATTAACTACCAGTGGGCACCACCAACATATCTGGATAATCCCAACACCCCAAACCCGGTCGCATCGCCTGTCACCACAACAACCTATCAGCTGACAGTGACCTCAGATAATGGCTGCACAGCTTTGGGGAAAATAAAAATAATCGTCTATCGTCCATTAAAAATGCCCAATGCCTTTACACCGAATGGTGACGGGATAGACGACGTATTCCGGATTCCGCCCCAGGTTGCCCCAACAACTATAAAATCATTTATTGTTTTTAATCGCTGGGGCCAGCGCATATTTTATACGAACAATAGTGGTGTTGGATGGGATGGATACTTCAATGGCGAGGAACAGCCTTCAGGTACCTATGTCTGGATGATACAATATACAGACGCGGTGACCAATCAATCCAAAACGGCCAGCGGAACGGTCGTACTTATTAGATAATCTAAAAACCTGCCATCACGCCATACAGTTCTTCCACCACATCACTCTGCCAGTACTCCTTTGTTCGGATATCCATGATCGTTAGCCTGCCGCCCTGACGGGCGCCCGTATCCATATTAAAAATATTAACCGCATGCATGGGTTTGTCCGTCCCCCAGTTCACCGTCGGCGTGTGGCCGATATAAATTTCATTGCATTCGCAGAAATTAATAAATGGGCCTATGGCCGGATTTTGATCCTTCATTGTTTGATAATCGAGTGCCGCCAGCCAGAGTTCACGGTCCCAGTAAAATGTTTCGGGTTTTTGCATTGTAAAGGAAAGAAAGCGGTTGAACCCTGCATGCACGTAACAATTATTTTCATCGTCGATATGATAGAGTAACTGGCTTTTAAAAAACTCCCGGTGGGATCGGGGAATGTCTTTAGCATCAAGGGCCGTCTTATAACCATCGCGGCCGCGCTTAATGAACCGCTCGCGACCGGTGAGTTTCAGATAGGAAAGAGCCGTCTCCTTTCCACTGTAATTCCAGCCCGTCGGATGATAACCGGTGCGAATAAATTCCAGGAACCAGTCGTCATGATTGCCTTTCAGGGCAACCAAATGTTTAACGCGCAATAGTGTTTCCACGCAGTCATACACATCGCTGAAGCCGTCCACGACATCGCCCAGCTGAATCAGGCGATCGTTTTCGAAATCAAAGCCGGACCGCTCCATGCACTGATCCAGCGCGCGCGAAGCACCGTGAATATCTCCCAGGACAAATGTCTTCATAAAGGTAATGTTGGCAATAGTGACCGTTCTTTGCTGCTGCCGAAAAGGGCCGTGGTTGCCAGAGACAGAAATAAACCGCAACGGATGGCCCAGCCTTCAGAGAATAATATCCCGAAGCCCAAAAAGCCGGTGCTGAAACCAGCGATGAAATAAATGACTAACCGTTGTTTCATGGTATTAAGATCCGTCCCTGCATCGTAAGCTAAATAAAAATGTACTACCCAACATGAGCAGCGTGGTGCTTTAGCGATATTTTAAGGTTTTTTAATATTGGACCAGGATCGGGATCAGATTAAAAGGTAAAAATAAAAGCCCCCCATAAATATGAAGGGCAAACTTTAAACTCTGAATACGTGTTATAATGTAATGCAATTTTCTTGCCACCGGTTTTTATTCCGGTTCATGCAATCGCAGGAACCAGGCCGGCGAAAGAATCGTCTGATTCAGTTTCCATATTTTTAATTCGTGTTTGAATCTCTGATTGTAGTTGCTCCACAATTCCTTTTCTATATAAAAACTGTTCTGAAGGAGGAATATTCAATGCCAGTATTCCTGTATAAATCTTAGTATATACGGTGAGAAGATCATATAATTCAGGCAGATCGAAGGTGCTGAAATCGGGCATTACGAGAGATGACATTTATTCCGAGTAGCAAAAACCATGCAATAGTAGGAAACCTGGTTTAAAGAATTTTTTTAAACATTTGTAAGGCCGGGATATTTGCAGGGATCTTATTAGTAAGAAAATAGCAGCCGTTGAACATTTTCCACAATAATTATAGAAATGTCATCCATGGCAGCCGCCGGTTTATAAACCCCTAACGTAGGGCAGGAGTAATTTTTTAGTGAATAAGATAAGATTGTAATATCCAGTGTTTTTTTAAACATCGTTATTTTTATACCCATAAAAACTGATCCAGTGGATAAAAAATTACCAGTTATCGGGGTGTTTTTCATGGCGCTTGTTTTTCTGCATACTCCCGGCTTCGCACAAACGAAGGATACAGGCATAACCATTCGCCATTCTGTGTATTTCAAAGTGCCGCCGGCACAGGTATATGGTATCCTGCTCAGTTCAGCGGAATTTAGCGCTTCCACAAAGAAATCATTTGACATGTTCAATGCAACTTCAGCGAATATTGATCCGGTGGTAGGTGGGACTTTTTCTTTGTTCGACGGACATATAACCGGTCGTATTCTCGAGCTGGTGCCCGATCAGCGGATTGTGGAAGCGTGGCGGGTGGTTGACTGGCCAGCCGGGGTCTGGTCCATCGCGCGTTTTGATTTAAGCACAGAAGGTACGGGTACCCGCCTGAATTTTGAACATGTCGGATTTCCGAAAGGTTTGAAAGAACATTTATCTGAAGGCTGGCAGCAGCATTACTGGGATGCGATGACGAAATATTTTCAATAAATTAATTTCGCTATGCCCAAACTGAGAGCCGGCATTTTATTATTTCGTTTAAAAAATGTGTTTCCGGAAATATTATTATTTCACCCCGGTGGTCCATACTGGGCAAAAAAAGATGCAGGTGTCTGGTCTATTCCCAAAGGAGAATTAAATGATAATGAAGAACCGGTACAAGCGGCTGAAAGGGAACTGAAAGAAGAAACAGGAATAGAAATAAAAGGTAAGCTGATGAAATTAACGCCCATCAGGCAAAAAAATTATAAAATAGTATTTGCCTGGGCGCTTGAACAGGATGTTAATCACCTGGATATAAAAAGCAATTTCCGCAGTTACCCTTCATTGAAGAACTGGAAAAAATGATTTGAAAAACAGTCCCCATGGCATACGACGAAAAACTGGAATCAACGTTTCCCTGTTATGAACAACTAAAGTATCCTTTTTATATTCTTCAGCGGATAAGTTGAACTAAATGCTGGCAATACCATTCAGGAAAAATTGATCGATCTCAGAACAATCTCTCGTTTGGTGGCTTGACGCCCACCAGGCGAATATAGATCGTAGTCTGACCGCGGTGGTGGGTCTGGTGCTCGAAAGCCTTGAGCAGCCATGCATAGCGGGTGTCTGTGATATTGCGCATGCCCGTGATCTCCCCATATTTATTAGGATCCAGTGTTTGTATATACTGAAGGGCAATGTCGTAGCTTTTACTTACATAATACACGACGGAATCCTTACCCTTTGCCGTAGGGCTATTTTCTAGGTAGCCGTCGGGCCAATCAATTTTTTCAGCATCATGCCAGTTGAACTTTTGGCCGGGCATCCAGTCTATCTTTTTACCAGTGGCGACCATGTTCAGGAAGACATTGTCCCAGGCGAGGTGCAGCATCTGCTCAGCGAAGCTGCGGATACTGTCGACTGGCCTGAAGGAATATTTGTCGGCCGGCATAGCGTTGAGGTAATCAAGTGTGTAGGCTTTCGCCCTTTGCCAATCCTTGAGGAATTGCGCCTTGACCTGATCACCGGTGATGGCCTGCGCAGATGCGCCGGAGCCCAGGCCGGTAAAGGTGGCGAGGGCGAAATAAGTGACTAATTTTTTTACGGATGAGTAACTCATTGCAGTAGTGTTTGACATAAATGTACCCTAATTCCAAAGTCAATAACTTCAATATCTAAAAATCAACAACATGACTTACATAATTATTAAAGATAGCAGCGAAAATCAATTGATGTTAGATGTAACTAAGGCACTAAATGAAGGCTTCAAACTGGCAGGAGGGCTTGCAGTTACATACATTGTAGAACCCAACGCATTATTCTTTGCGCAGGCATTATATAAGTAATGGAAATAATTATTAAGTAAAGTCAAATATTCGTCATGTATTCTACTTTTTTAAGTAAGTTTTGTAGTCCATTTATCAGAAGAATGAATGACAGAATTATTTTTAAGATTTCGCTGAGAACGTGGAATACCAGCAGCCAGGCTCACATCAGGGATTGTTGAAAATCAACCAGATGTTTTTTCTTTTCATTCATATATTGCTTTGAAAAGATTTCATTACCGGATAGAGATTCATCGCTTCACGAAGCAGTTTAATCTTTCCATTCTCAGCGACCAGCCGTCCCATGTACAATTGCTGATAGGGTTGCCCGTTAAACAAACAATCTACCTCATACTCTGCAAATACCTGATCAGGTGTTTCTATGTAATATTTTATATTAATGAACCTGAACTCCGGTGCCATTTTGAAAAGGCCGGTGAACATGTTCTTAATATTTTCCGGCCCTTCTGTCCGCCATGGCTGTCCGAGAGAAGCCAGGTAAGGAAGTTCAACTGCCCCATCTGCAGCAAAAAGAGACGCTACAGCATCCAGACTATGAATATTAATATTACTGTGATAGGTCTGCAATAATTCTTTCGCTGTTTTCATCGTGTTATTTTTTGTCTGATTTTGATAATAGTAAATTTCTAACCATTGACCGTCTTCAGCATTGATGTTTGACAAATAAATAAGTGACAAATATCACATAGTCCATAGTGGAAAGTCATTATAACATCGTTGATCCAGGTCACATTAAAATGTGCCTTATATCAATTTTGGCCCCTCGATACACAGGTACATTCGTGAAATGAGAATGCCGAAAAAATCCTTCTTTTGGGCAGTCGGAATGAAAGTGAGTTTATCGATGATTATTGTCCTGATAAGCCGCTCCGGTATGTATGCACAAGCGCCCGCACTTCCCCCTACAAACCTTGGATTGTCCGACATATACGATGGTGTCGCCGGTGAACCAGGATTTGTTTACCAGGGGTATAACCAACTTTACCAGACAAACCATATCTACAATGCGAATGGAGATAAAACAGGTTCCTCTCTTAAAGTGAATTCCCTGTTATCATTGCAGCAGCTTATCTATCTCACTCCGGCGAAAGTTTTAACGGGGAATCTGGGGTTTACTGTTTTAGTGCCCATTGTGAAAATTACTGCTACAAATATTTCCGGACCTGCTCCTTCAGTCAATCCGGATGTATTGGGGGACGTCGTGGCGGGAACTGCCATTCAATGGAACGATAAAAAACTATTTGGAAAGTCATTCTGGCATCGCCTGGAAGCAGATGTCACCATTCCGGTTGGATCATATAATTCCAATTATGCGATCAATGCATCTTCCCATTTATGGGCATTAAGTGTATACCATGCTTTTACCTTATTCCTGAATAAAAATGTCACAGTCAGTGCAAGGAACCAGTTCAATTATAATTTCCAGATTATTGATAAACCGGATAAACCCGGCGCTTACTACAACGGAAATTATTCAATCGCTGTCTCTTTATTAAAGAATCTGAAGATAGAAGCCGTTGCGTATTTTCTCACTCAGATTGTTGAAGATAGTTATGACGGAGATCATAATTATTACCAGACCAGGTATCAGATCCCCACAACAAAGCAACGCGTATTTGGCTATGGCCCCGGTCTTGTGTATTTCCTTCCGGGTGGAATTTTATTTGAAGGGAAAGTGTTTTTCGAAACGGATGCTAAAAACATCACACAAGGTACAAGGCCAACCTTCCGGATAGCCATACCTTTTCCTGAAAATAAAAAATAACATGACATACTTTAAATATTATAAAATGAAAAGAAAACTTCTCCCCGGAATACTATTTATAATTACAACAGGATCCATACATGCACAGAATAAATCAGTTAGCAGTGCGGATTTCGCAAGACCCGATTTGGTCCGTCGGTTTGAAATCCATATTCCACAGACCAGACTGGATTCTGTCATGAAAAGGGTGAGGACGGCGACATTTCCCCGTCAAATGCCATCCAGGGACGGTGCTTCTGATTGGGAAACAGGAATGGATATAAAATGGCTGAAGGGCCTTCAATCATATTGGCTTAATTCTTATGACTGGAGAAAACAGGAAAAACTATTAAACAGCTATCCTCAGTATATCGCTGACGTGGATGGGTATGAAATTCAGTTTTATTATATCAAAGGAGAAGGGAAGAATCCTTTGCCGTTGGTGCTCACCCACGGCTGGCCCGGTTCGACGCTCGAATTTTTCAAAGTAATTGACCCGCTCACACAACCTTCGAAATATGGTGGCAATCGTGATGACGCGTTTACCTTGATCATACCTGCGCTTCCAGGATTTGGCTTTTCTTCCATGCCGGCTAAACCTGTTAATGCGAATACAGTAGCGAAACTTTGGAATAAACTTGTAACAGAAATCATTGGCTACAAACAATACGTTGCACAGGGAGGCGACTGGGGCGCTGGAGTTACCGTGCGATTAGGATATTTCTTTCCCGACAATGTAAAAGCCATTCATTTGAATTTCTTTCCTGGGATAACCGTCCCGGATAGCGCACAGACCGAAGCAGAACGAAAATATTTTGCAAGTATTAATTCATGGCGTATAGGCGGTTACGACTACTGGCGCATTCAGGCCGACAAACCCATGATGGCGGCCGTAGCCTTGCATGACAGCCCTTTGGGAACTGCAGGCTGGATTGCTGAAAAATTCTGGGCGTGGTCTGATAATTATGGAAATCTCGATTCTGTGATCAGCAAAGACCGTCTGCTTACTAACATCATGCTTTACATTATAAATCCAGGCGGCATTGATGGAAGCTTTTGGTATTACCGGGGTGCGCTGTCAGAACTCAACGCCAGTACATGGCCTGGTTATGTTAATGTCCCGACTTCCATTTCCAAATACCCTGCAGATATGCCCGTAGCCCATCCGCCCTCAGAAACACCCAGGCGGGGTTATAATGTTGTTCGTTTTAAGGAAATGCCTAGGGGTGGACATTTTGCAGCGATGGAACAGCCGGAACTATTTGCCCAGGATATTCGGGAAGCATTCCGGCCCTATCGCAATTAATAATGAATACTTTGCCGGATAAAAAAGGATCTCATTGACATCAATAAGGCAGGAAGTCTAAACCATTTTTTCATTGTATTGGAATAACCCAATAACACTACCGCCTGCGAGACTCATATGACAATAGCCATACGATTCGGACATATGTACAACCTGACCCAATAACTTCGCTCCCTGCTTCTCTAATTGTTCCAAAGCCGAATCGAGATCAGGAACTCCATAGCTATTCACAACCTCACTATGCGAAAAAAGATAATCAGGAAAATGTGAACCCATACCATAAAATTCGAATATCGTTCCATCTGGCAATACAAAAACTGAAAGACCTGGTTCCACCAGCATTTCCCGGCCTTGCAAGACATCTTTAACCAGGGCTCTAAAGCAGCTGACACTTCTGTTAGCAGCATTGAAAGAAACCTTTTTAAAACCTTCTATATGCTTTATCATATATCCAAATTTCTCAATTAATTATTCTTCCGATTGTGACATGGAATAAAATAAATATTGATTAATTGCAGGGGGAATCAATTCAAATCAGGATTTTTTGGCTGTCCTGTGCCTGACCCGACTTAATGTTTCACGCGTAATGCCGAGGTAGGAAGCAATCATACTTTGAGGAGCCCGGAGGGCAAATGAAGGGTAACGCTGAATAAAACTCTGATATTTTTCATAGATGGAACTGCTGATCGATTCGTGAATACGAATTTGTGATGCAATAAAATTACGTTGGATAATATCGTTTGCCATCTCATTAAAGCCGGGTATTTCCTTACAAATGATTTCAAACTTTTCCTTTTCTATCACAACGATCTCACTATCCTCGATCGCATCAATATTGAAACGTGATGGCTCACCGGACATTAAAGATTCCCTGTCACCAGTCCACCAATTTTCCATGGCAAAAGAAATTACATATTCAATTCCACTTTTGTCGATAGAATAGGTTCTTAACAATCCCTTAGTCACGAATGCATGGCTCTTCCAGATATCTCCCTGCTGCAGCAAATATTGTTTTTTGCGTAACCGTTTCACCGTACAATTGGACCAAATCCATTCGTGTTGTGCCCCGGTAAGAGACATCCTGCTATCTAAATAACTTTTAAACATTTCGTTCACAACAACTTTTGGGAACTAATTTAGCAAAAATTCCGACGTTATTATCTGATCATTGATTGTCACGAACTTGCCGGATCCGGCTTAGGGTTTCCCTGGTAATGCCAAGGAATGAAGCAATCATATTCTTTGGAATAATATCAGCGAATCCGGGATACATTTCCAAAAAAGCCAGATACTTTTCCTCTGCAGAATGGCTGATATAGGATAATATTCTACGTTGCGAAGCCATGAAACTTCTGTCGTGTATAGTAATTACCATTTTATGGAAGGAAGGAAGTTCTGTCACCAACTTATTATATGCACGATCAGGGAACAAAATGACTTCGCTGTCATTGACGGCATCAATATTGAACTTGGATGGTTTATTGGATTTTAAACTTTCGAGATCTCCCGCCCACCAGTTACTAATCGCGAATCCGACAATATGTTCATTGCCTTTCTCGTCAACTGAAAAAGTACGCAGGCAACCACTTGCTATGAAAGCATGATACTTCCATGTTTCACCCTCCTGGAGCATATATTGACCCTTGCGTAATTTTCTATAAATACCTACCGGTTCTATTTTCTCAAAATCACTTTCGGTGAGTTCTGCATACCTCTTCGTGTATTGTTTGAATATTTCAAATATTGCGCTGTCCATTTATTCGCCGGTATAACATATCCATTAAAGTTATAAATATTATCCGGTTTACTTTTTTTGCTGCGCAGCATTCGATAACTGAAATTCCCATGAGAGGCTGGTTCCTATATCACCCATATGTTCAATCATAATCGGCACAAGCTGACCTACGGTTTCCGTTCTTGCCCAGTCACGTTGTAATTCAGCTTGAAATACATTGAATGTAATAGGTACTACTCCGCCCATGATCATACGTTGAATAGCCATTTCATGAGCTTCCGGGCTTACACCGGCGGAGGCATCCGTCACGACATAAACCTCATATCCTTCCCCGACAGCTTGCAAAGCGGGCATCGCTATGCATACTTCCGTCCAAAGGCCAGCCATGACTATTTTTTTCTTACCGGTCTTTTTGACCCAGTCCACCACTCTTTTATCTTCCCACGCATTAATATATGTACGGTCGATGGGAGTTTGCTCAGGCCATATATCTGTTAGTCCTTTGACAATATATCCTCCCCGATCTTCAACTACGGACGTCAGCAGGGTGGGCACTTTGAATACTTTTGCGGTTTTACCCAGGCCGATAACATTGTTTAAGACCGTTTGACTGGGAGCACTGCCCAGGGTAGCAAACTGGAATGGTTGATGATCAATCAATATCAGAACACAATTATCTGGTGTGAGTAATGTTCCCAGACCATTGAATTTGGTACTTTGTGCAGACACGGAAAAACTGGCGCTGGTGGCCATGAGGACACCTACGAAGAGATGCCTTAATCTACGCGTAAACGATAGTTTCATATCTAAAATTTTTTATGGTGAAAAGCAAATTTTTAAATAAACTTTAATTTCAAAATTGATTAAAAGCAAAAATGAAATTGATTTATATCACATATGTCCATTGCTGTCTAAATTTGAATGAGATTAATACCAGCTAAATTTCCTCCGGCCTGTTGAAGCCGCCCGCCAGTGGCTAACGAACCCAGATCGATTGGCACAAATCCAATTGATTTAATAATTTCCATCGACTCGTTTTTAACATCTGCATAATCTCCTGACAGAAATAAAACCCGGCGTCCGTTGCCTTCATGTGGATCTTTCTCAACGATTTTATAGGAAAGCGTATTAAAGGTCTTGACAATTTTCGCTCCGTCGATATAAGATTGAACAATTTCACTCGAGGTCTTATCTCCTAAATCAGCTAATTTAAAATCAGGTTGATAAGTGAGAAAATGATTGGTAGCATCAATAACATGTTTCCCCTTCCAGTCGGTCATAGATGGAAGGGCGGCCAGTGATTTCCAAGGCAAAGCGAGCATCACGATATCTAATTTCGCAGCTTCGATTGCGGTTGCTGCTTTTACACCCTCACCAAGTGTAGCGACCACATCTTTCAGGGATTCAGCATCCCTGCTGTTACTAAGCGTAACGCTATAGCCGGCTTTAGCAAGATGCGCGGCGATTGTTTTTGCAATCATACCGGCCCCAATAATTCCAATCGTTTTTTTCATAACAATTTTATTTATAATCGCAATATTGCAGTCACACCCAGGTATCGAATATCATTAGGCGTACTCGCCTCTTGTTTCAAAAAAGGGCCACGCTCATAGTAAGCAGCAACACAGCGAAGACTAATATGAGTATTGTAGATGTAGGATACAACTGCATCAATCATGGAACCTATACGACGTTGATCGTTGTCGGAAACAAACAATAATGAGCCGCCTCCACCATAGATACCGTCAACAATCGACTGCCGCCAGAATATGTAATAATCTGTCATGAAATTTAGTCCCCGAACAGTTTCGGTTACTAATTTGCCATGAACGACAAACATGTTAGCCGAACCTGCATTGTCAGCGAAACCATAATAAATACCTTTAGGATATAGAGGACTAAATGTATTCAGCGTACTATCCTGGAGGTTGTGATCACCGCTGGATATGGCAGTTGTAGCAGATAAGGCCGGCTTCAAAAAAACATCAGTAAGTTGATAGGTGAATGTTTGCGTCAATTTCCAGGCTAATATTGGATAGCCGTTGAATTTGCCCAATTGTAAATCCGCTTCTGTATAACCGCTCCAACGATGACTGTTAAAATTGAGTGCTGTGCCGATGGTATGCCTGCTATCTGTTCCCAGGCCCTGTGCAAAATTCAACAATGTCCTATGCGTATAGATGTAGAAAGCATCGAACCTGCTGAAGAATTTGCGGGGCATTATCTGTGTAACCCAGATACCTGCTATTTTCTGTGACTGATTAATATTATCATCAAAGTAACCTGGATTTTCGTTCATCAATTCCATCGCAAATAAATCTATC
>JABDDT010000077.1:259-13559 GCA_013287475.1 Bacteroidota bacterium | reverse complement strand
GCCGAAATCCTAAAACAGTGGTTTTACAGGAAATTGAAAAATAATCAGTGAAGGGACTTGTTTTTAAATATTGAAGGAAATCTTAATTTATCAGGTATTGCTCAATAATTATCATTCATATACGATATTTTTGCCTCGCCAAACTAATGCGCTTAAATCGGGTTCTGATTTAATGAAAACTAAACCTGTAAAAACTCTTGTAATTATGAAGAGATTGCCCGCCATAATATTTGTGGTAATATGTCTTAGTGCCTGCCATTCCAAAACTGACTATGAAAAAATATTCAACAACCCGGATCTCTATTGCAGTACAGTTCATGAACTGAATACTATTGTGATGGGGAATAATTTCTCGCCTATCGTTGCATCCAGAAATTATTTATATGCTGCTGTTGCCGGATACGAAGTGGTCGCCGCTGGTCATCCTGATAAATATATCTCCCTTGCCGGCCAGTTGCATGGTCTTGGTGCTTTACCAAAACCACCCGCAGGTCAAAAAATAGATTATGAATTCAGCGCTTTACTGGCATATTGCAAATTAGGGGAATCTGTTACCTTCCCGGCAGGCAGTATGAAGTATTATACTGACAGTTTGAAAAATCTGGCAACCGATCATGGAATGCCTTCTGATATCCTGGAAAATTCAATTGCATTCAGTGATACCGTTGCGTCTGTTGTTATGAACTGGAGCCGGCATGATAATTATCTCCAGACAAGGGGGGCCACAGAATATGAGGTGAAAGATTCTCCTGGTCGCTGGGTTCCAACTCCGCCTGCATATTCTCCTGCAGCAGAACCTCACTGGAGAGAAATCCGTTTCCTGGTAATTGACAGCGTCAATCAATTTATGCCGGAACCTCCTTACACATTTAATGTAACTGATAAAAACAGTCCATATTATAAGGAAGTGAAGCTGAGTCAGAATGTGGTTGACAGTTTAACCGACGAACAAGCCTGGATTGCCGATTTCTGGGATGATAATCCTTTCAAATTAAATGTTTCCGGCCATTTAATGTTCGGTACCAAGAAATTCTCTCCTCCGGGTCACTGGATGGGAATCGTTGGGATTGCTGCCATGAAATCCGGTGCTGATTTCAATGAAACTGTATATGCGTATGCAAAAACTTCTATTGCTTTATTCGATGCTTTCATCCAATGCTGGAATATAAAATATACTTATAATACCCTGAGGCCGGAAACCGCTATCAATAAATATATTGATCCAAACTGGAGACCTCATCTTCAGACGCCGCCGTTTCCTGAATATACCTGCGGACATTGTACCATTTCAGCTGCAGCTTCAGAAGCACTGACAAGTGTTTTTGGAGATCATTTTGCCTACACAGATTCTACTGAATTGGAATTTGGAATAAAAAGCAGGTCGTTCAAATCTTTCAGGGATGCTGCGCTGGAAACTCAATATTCCCGTTTTTATGGAGGAATACATTATAATTATTCCTGTGTGCGGAGTAATGAAATGGGGGCTAAACTTGGAAGTCTTGTTGTGGAACGTCTTAAGATGAAAAAATAATTTGATTGATATTCTTAGATATCGCTTCTATTCATTTGAATCCTCTTTCAAAAGAGTTTTAATGTCGGATTCAAGCTTTGATACACTTTCCTTATTTGTTCCGTCGTAAAAGCCCCTGATTCGTCTTTGTCTGTCCAGCAGCGTCACGTATTGAGTATGGATGAAATTAGAACTTCCGGAATCCGCAGCTGCCAGCAGATAATCCCGGGAAGCCGTTTTATAGAGTGCATCTTTATCGCCGGTTAAAAATTCCCAGCCGGGTGTGCCTGCATTATATTGCTGCGCATATTTCTTCAATACTGAAACAGAATCCCTCTCCGGATCTGCCGTATGTGATAAAATCATGAATCCTGTGTCCTGTTTAAACTTTTTATATACTTCATTCAGATTTTCATTCATCCTTGGACAAATGGAAGGACAGGATGTGAAGAAGAATTCAACCAGGGTAACCTTGTTTTCCACTGATTTTTCGTTTATCTGTTTCCCGTCCTGGTTTACAAATGAAAATGCTCCTGCCATATGTCCAGGTTCTCCCAGTACAGGCAGTTTATTTTTTGTAAAAGCATTGGAAAGCATCCAGAATGAGCCAAGTATAAATACTGTAATTATTGTTATTGCTGAAATCCTTGCTGAAATAGTGAGTTTTTCCTTTTTTCTATTCTTCATTTTCTATTTTAATCATGTTAAAGTTAATATGAGTGCTTCATCCTTCTTAAAAATTATTTTATAAAAAAATTGCAAATACCAGTTTAGCGAAAAATGGCGTTCCGGAAGTATAATTAATATCATCCACAGGACTGGTTTCGTTTTTCAATCTTGAAAAAACTTCAAATTGTTCTTCCCGCCATTTTACATTGAAGAGATTTTGGATCTCAATGCCGAATTCGAATTTCTTTTTTGTATAGAAAGCTGTAAGATCTGTAACAAAATATCCTTTCGCTATCAAAGAATTGTCCGTGTTGGCTGGCCTGTCTTTCATATACCTGTAACTGAGACCTCCATTGATTCCATTCGGGAATTTATAATTCAATCCGCCGGCGCTGGATAATGGAACAGCCAGCGGAATATAATTGCTGCCCTTTGGCGCCTGAATATCCCTTGCATAAGCATAATTGATATCTATAAACGCGTAAAGCCAGTTGTTGAACTGGTAGCGTGCTGAAAAATCGATTCCTTCCCTCCTGGTTTTATCTCCCGGATCGAGGGTTCCTTCGTCTCCATTATATACAAATTCCTGCTGCAGATAAAGATACCACAAGGCTGCGTTAATGAATAAATGGGCAGCCGGTTTCCAGTTCAATCCCAGATCAATTCCATCAGCGGCAGGCAATATTTACTGACCTTGGTTCGCAACAACAACCCTGGCATCATTTGAATGGAATCCTTTTCCGGTTTTCATATAGATCTGGAGAAAAGAATTGACTGTATATTCCACATTCAATTTAGGGCTCAAAATATATTTACTTCTGGAAGGCATCGAAGGATTAAGTTTGTCTTCATAGTTAAAATAAAGCCCGTCCATGCGGAGGCCTGCATTAAACAGCCAATGCCCGATACGGAGATTTTCATCGACATATGCATTCAAAGTATTTTCATTTATATTTCCCAGTTCCAGATAATCAAGCACTTCAAATTTATCATTGATATGAGACAGCTCACTGTTATTTATTTTATTTACCTGGAGCCCGATACCGAATGAAGATGTCAGATCAATACTATTTTTGAAATAGGCGTGGTTAATAATCTTTCCATTATATCCGTATAAGTTTCTGGATTCCGCCTGGCGGAGACGGTCCCCATTTATACTGTCCTCCGCGAAGAAAGTATCATTGTACCTGTGATTGAAATGGTACCAGGAATAATAAAACTGGTTCTGCATATACCAGTTATTTGAAAGGGATGATGTGAGTTTTGCGATGATATTGGTCCGGCCTGTATAGCCACCCTGGAGACTATCGATATATCCAAACCGGCCGATCAGCCCTTCCTCAACTGCTCTGGAAGGTATTTCACCTGAGGAGCGCCATTTACTGCTGTAAGTAGAAAAAGTAACTGTTAATTTATCTTTTGAATCAAGATTCACATTATATTTTCCAAAAAGATTCAACCTGCTCAAATGCTGAGGCCAGTCGAACGGACCGTCCGTATAGGCAGCTTCGCCGGAAATATAGGCGCTTTCTCCTTTTTGTTTTGCCTTGTCACTTAACAAATTGATCATGGCTAATGCGCGTCCTGTATTAAATTGTCCGGCTTCCATTTTGACGGTAGATTTATCAAGTATATCTGCGGTATGAAATCCAACATACCCTGCCGTGGTAAAATCGCCATGTTCTGCGTAATAAGGTCCCTTTCCAAATTCGTAGGAAGTAACCAGTTCGGGGATCAGAAAATGAAGATCTGAATAACCCTGTCCATGTATTTGTGAAACGAGATTCAGCGGCATATCATCGACTGAAACATTTATATCGGTTCCATGATCTGCATCAAAGCCCCTGAGGAATATATGTTCAGCTATTCCTCCGCCATGATGTTGTCCTAAAAATAATCCAGGTACAAGACGCATCAGATCCTGCGCAGAATTAATTGGTCGTATATGCAGATCGATTGCGCTCAGAGTTTGAAAAGTTGCATTGTTTGATTGTGGGGTAATTGTAACTGATTGAAGATCCACCGGACCTCTGTTCATCTGAACTACTATCAGTTTTTTGATTTCAGAAACTGCGAGCGATAATGGCCGGTATCCAATGATAGATATATTCAGGGAATCTACAGATGTAGGGATTGATAACTGAAAGTATCCATCTTTATCACTGGTGACCGCATTACCTCTCCCACCCTGACTAATAACAGCATATTGCAGAGGTTCACCATTGGTTTTATCAAAAATATTCCCATGAACTATTCGTTGGGAAAGACCAGCAATGTGGAATGATATTAACAGAAGGATGAAAATAATTTTCATTCTGACTATTAAATTAAAATAAATAGATGACAGGGTTCTCAGAACAGAGGACCGAACGACATATAATGTCCTTATGCAATGGGGGGATGAAAGATATTTCCTGCGAACTGACTGGAAATAAAAGGAACATAAAAATGAAAAACAAATACCGGAGATTCTTCCAGGTTAAATGCAAGAGGATCATTTACCGGAACTACTAAATCTGTGACAAGATTTTTTATGGAGCCTTTTTGGTCTCCGGGTTCCCTGCTTTCATTGGATTTAGCTAATTGTTTATTCAGATAACATTTACCAGCGCAATGTATTTCAGGTTTTAACCTGTTTTCACAAAGATTATTGGTAATGAAACTTTTATTAAAAGAATAATCCAGCACTGAAATAGGCATTGCCATTATCCTTGCCAGCATGATAAATGCTAGGAAGACTGAAGAAGAATGATGAATAAATTTATTCATTCTGACAGCAAATATATGTAATACAAAATATAATAATTTTAATAAAATATTTATAACTGTATGATTTTAAAATGGTGGCAATGTTCTTCTTTATTATCAGCCTAAGAAATAAGTAATTCAAACAAAATCACTCCAACTTTGTATTATAATACAAACCCACAAAACCGGGTCTTCAATCTTTAAAAAATACAATCATGGATCACAATACAGTATCAGTTAAAGTAGCCCTGAATGCCTGGCAAACAAATATTGACCGTTGTACCAAATTAATCAATGGATTGTCAGACGATCAGCTGTTAAAAGAAATTGCCCCGGGAAAAAACAGGGGTGTTTATCTTATTGGTCATCTGGCTGCGATTCATGATGTAATTCCTGAAATTTTGGGCCTTGGCAGGAGGGCAAATCCAATTCTTCAACCCACTTTCATTGATGCACCGGATAAGACCATTGATAAAATTCCTTCTGTATCCGAATTAAGACAGGTATGGACATCCGTGCATGAAAGATTGAAAAATGAATTTTTGAAAATGACTCCTGAAGCCTGGTTTGTAAGACACGAATCCATGTCAGATGCAGATTTCGAAAAAGATCCTACACGCAATAAACTGGCAGTTTTAGTAAATCGGACCAATCATCTTTCCTATCATTACGGACAATTAATTCTGTTAAAATAGTCCGTGCTATCTTCGCCAACGCTAATTTACAAATCATGAAAAGAGTTGCAATCACCGGATTGGGTTTGCTTAGCCCGTTGGGTAATTCTGTAAATGAATTCTGGCAGCATATTGTTGACGGCAAAAGTGGTGCGGGACCTATTACTAAATTTGATGCATCCAAATTCAAAACAAGGTTTGGATGTGAAGTGAGGGGATTTCATCCGGAAGATTATTTTGAAAAAAAAGAAATAAAAAAATACGATTTATTTTCACTCTATGCCATGGTTGCCAGTGATCAGGCGCTGAAAGATGCGCAACTGGATACTTCAACCATGAAAGATGAGGAGCTGTATGATATAGGTGTTATCTGGGCTTCAGGCAATGGTGGAATCGGAACTTTTGAAGAACAATTGAAAGAATTTTATGCAGGTGATGGAACGCCGCGTTTCAATCCTTATTTTATTCCAAAAATGATTGTTGACATCGCTGCCGGCGCTATCTCTATCCGTCATCGCCTGCATGGTCCAAATTATTGTACAGTCTCTGCCTGCGCTTCTTCCAATACCGCTGTCATCAATGCATTTGATACGATCCGGTTAGGGAAGGCCACCATCATGATTGCCGGAGGTTCTGAGGCTGCAATAACACCTTCTTCCGTAGGAGGCTTCAATGCTTCCCAGGCTCTTTCTAAAAGAAATGATATTCCTGAAACGGCCTCCAGGCCATTTGATATTGAGCGGGACGGGTTTGTGATTGGCGAAGGTGCAGGCGCACTGATCCTGGAAGAATGGGAACATGCAATAGAAAGAAACGCAACCATTCATGCAGAAATGGTTGGAGGCGGAATGGCTGCTGATGCATATCATTTAACGGGAACCCACCCCGAAGGTCTCGGCGCAAGGCTTTGTATATCCAGGGCTTTAAGTGACGCCGGGCTTGCTCCAGGTGATATAGATTATATAAATGCACATGCCACTTCAACAGGAATCGGAGACATCAGTGAAATGAAAGGAGTAGAAAGAATATTCGGCGATCTGCCGGTTCTTATCAGCGCGACCAAATCCATGACAGGTCATCTTTTGGGCGCGGCGGGCGCAGTGGAAAGCATCATCAGTATTTTATCAGTCAAACATAATATCGTCCCCGCCACCATCAATACGAAAACGATAGACGAAAAAATTCCCCGGGGGCTGAATATCCTGATTGGTAAATCAATTCACAAAACTGTGCATTACAGTTTGAATAATACCTTTGGTTTTGGGGGACACACGGCCTCTTCCATTTTTAAGAAGTACGCCGGTTAATGGTTGACGGTTGGCGGTTGGCAGTTTTTCACTCCCATACTCCCATACTCCCATACTCCCATACTTTCCTCAGTCGTCTCCCTGATCTTCTGTCAGATCATTGTGATCATCTCCACCCAGACTGTAATAATTGTTTTCTTCATCCTCTTCGCCGATCGCTTCGTCTGCATCATCCAGCTCACTGCCCGGTACATCCTCGTCCCCAATTGGGGTAGGGTTTTCTTCAGCCAATGGTAATTTTTTTTCCTTACTGAAAATATCTTCATTTTCGGAATAATGCGGATAGCCCGGAAATTTAGATTCATCTTCATCCTTTGTCTGATATTTCTTTTTCTTAATCATTGTAAAATTTTTTATAAAGTAAATGAAGTTGTTTTTTCCAAGTGATTTTTATACCTGAAAATTTTAATCTTGAATCCTAAATAAATCCATTTTCTATTCCTTCACAAAGTTCACGATTGTTTGGGATAAAAAATCCGATTTTTAATAAATAAAAAAACCCTTCACTCATTTATGTGGTGAAGGGATTTCAATTGCAAATTATTTCTGTTCAACAACAGAAGGAGGAGTCCGGTTCCCGCTGATGAATTCTTCTGCGGGCCAGTACATTCTGAACGTCAGGTTGAATGGACCTTTAGGTGCAGGTAGCCAGTTTGTGTACCAGACAAGCCCAAAGCTTAAAGCCTAAAACCAATGTAATTTTTAAAGGTTTAAAATTTGGGATCTAAAAAGAAGTTTTAGGCTTTGGGCTTTAAGCTTTGGGCTTATTCGGTATGTATTTCATCATTCGCATTCTCAATCACATGCTCTCCCGCCTGAATCTGACCAAAGATTTCTATATTGTCTTTGGTTTCATTACCAGTCAGCACATCTACTTTAATATTTTTCCCATTTCTTACAGCGATTACATATTTCCCTTCAGTAGAAATTACAATGGCAGACCGGGGAACTGACAGTGCATTTATATTTCCCAAAGAATATAAAACAACGTCTGCATACATCCCCGGCTGAAGATTCTCGTTTTTATTTTCGATATCAGCTTCTATTCTTTCAGACCGAAGCTGGGCATTTATATTCATGGATTGTCGCGCAATATGACCCGTTATTCTCTTTCCAGGAAAAGCACTCGTGTAGAAAGAAATGGTATCGTTTTTTCTGAATGATCCGGCAAAGGCTTCAGGCACATCCACTTTCAATCGTAAAAGTTTAATTTCTTTTAACTCAAGCATGGGGTGGTCTTTGGAGGCCGCATTCACCAGTTCTCCGGGAAAAACATTGCGTTCAGTGATGGTTCCATTAAAAGGAGCAACCACATTAAGATACTCCTGCATGGTTTGCTGTATCTGCCAATTGCTTTTTTCCGCATTTGCCAGGGCACTGTCGGCTTCCATCTTTGACCTGGCAGATGAAAGATCCAGTGGAGATACGGCACCAGCAGTTAAAGAAGCCTCCAGCAAACGGGCATAATTTTCTTTGTCTATACTATATCCGGCTTTTGCCTGTGCATACTTTTCTCTGGCCTGGGCAACTGCCTGGACGATTTCAGGAGCATCCAGCACCATGAGAAGCTGACCCTCGTGAACCTCTGAACCGATATCTACATACACGTTTTTTACATATCCGTTCACTTTAGGAAAAATGCTGACTTCCTGATATGCGAAAAGTTGTGCCGGTAATTTTATCATGGTAGCAACTCCGGATTTTTTTACAGCAACCAGTTTGTATGAAGGCGCCTGATTCTTTGGATCATTTTCTACTTTTTTATTTTCACTTGACGAACATGCAGACAAGAAAGTCAGAGAATATATTAATAAAGTATATTTCATTTTAATAGGTTTTTAGTTTTCATCACCCGGGTACAGGGAAACAGATTTAAATGATTTTTTTTGCTGGATCCATCCGTAGACCAAGGGTACGATCAGGAGTGCGGCCAGGGTGGAAAAAATCAGGCCACCAATTACTGCACGGCCAAGTGGTGCAGATTGATCACCTGCTTCTCCAAGTCCGCTGGCCATTGGAATCATGCCTGCAATCATTGCGAGACTGGTCATCAGGATCGGGCGTAATCTTATTCCCGCGCTCATGACAGCAGCACGAAAAGGATCTTTATATTGCAGGCGTAATAATTCAGCGTTTGTAACGATCAATATCGCATTAGCTACAGAAACACCGATGCTCATAATGATCCCCATATAAGATTGCAGATTCAGTGTGGCGCCTGTTATCAGTAGCATGACGAGTGATCCCAATAAAACGGCCGGTACAGTACTCAATACGCAGATAGATAATGGGAAAGATTGATAACTGGCGGCAAGTAAAAGAAGAATGACAACAATTGCGGCCAGCAGACCGGATTGAAGAGAACTCAAAGTTTCCGTTAAAAGTGAAGACATACCCCTGACTTCAGGAACCAATCCCAACGGCGGACTACCCATCTCATCGATTGCTTTTTGAACTGCACTGGTAGCGGAACCCAGATCCTTTCGATACATGTTGGCACTGATTGTAATAAATCGACGCGGACCACTTCTGTCATATTCTCCGGGAAGGGTATCAACAGTCAGGCTGGCGACATCACCCACGACTGGTCGCATCTGTCCCTTTACCAATGGTACGGATCTCAGTTCTTCTAATGAAGACATATTATATTCCGGTACCTGAACCTGTGTCTGATAGGAATAGGATGTTTTATCATCCAGCCAGAGATTCTTGTTTGTGTATCGGCTGGAAGAGGTAACATCTACCATACTCTTCGAAACATCTTCCAGAGAAAGTCCCATCAAAGCCAGTTTATTCCTGTCGACATTTATATTAATAGTCGGAAAATGCAGTGGTTGTGCAATTTGTAAATCACGCAGAAAAGGAATGGTTTTCATTTTTACCAATAGGGCTTCCCCATAACGAATGATATCCCCCATATTTTTCCCTGCCACACGTACTTCAATAGGTGTAGAAGCTCCCTGCGACATAATTTTTTCTGTGAGTTCAATCGGCTCAAATGATATTCTTAAGTCTGGAAAATCTGCAGCGATAACATCTCTGAGTTTTTCTTTCAGTGATTCCATATTGGTTTTGTAATCCTCTTTCAGATTCACCTGTATAACCGCCTCATGGGTACCACTTGTAAAAATATAGAGATTGCTGGTTCCAAAATTACTGGGTACAAGACCTACATAGGCAGATGTAATTGCAACATTCCCGTGTACGGTTGAATCTATAAGATTCAAAATATTCCTGGTGTCCCTTTCTGTGACTTCGAGTCTTGTTCCATCCGGTTCCCGAATACGCAACTGCAGCTGTCCGTTATTGGTTTTAGGCAGAAGGTCTTTCCCGATAAAAATAAAACAGGTCAGGGCCAATGTGCCAATGATCAGTAAATAAATTGAAACGATCCATTTCCTGATGGGCATCCATTTGGTGAGCCTTGCAGATAATCCGTTTTTAAGCCTCTGAAAATAATTATTTTCTTCAGCGTGTAGTCTATCCTGCGTATTGTGGTTTTCAATTTCCCTGATTTCCTCTTTATCCATTGCAAGACCTGCATGTGCATGCGGTTCTGCGTGTTTGTATTGAAATCGCTCCGCCTTGAGCAGCCAGATCGAAATAACGGGAACCAGGGTTTGGGCTGCAATAAATGAGACCATCATCGCAAATGCAATGGAAAGTGAGAGGGGAAGAAACATGGCACGCGGAACCCCTGACATGACAAAGGCCGGTGCAAATACTGCGAGTATGCAAAGAAGGATCAGCAAAAGGGGAAATGATATTTCTGAACAGGCATCCAATACGGCCTGCTTTTTATCTTTACCCATCTCCAGGTGCTGATGAATATTTTCGATTGTTACCGTAGCCTGATCAACCAGTATTCCGATAGCAAGGGCAAGACCGCTGAGGGTCATGATATTGATGGTTTGTCCGCTGAGTTTAAGAAAAAATACAGCACTTAAAACAGAAACCGGAATGGTAATAATGACAACCAGACTGCTTCGCAGGTCCCTCAGAAAGAGCAATACCATCAGCCCTGTAAGAATTGCACCCAGTATACCTTCTGTCATAAGGCTTTTGGCTGCGTTGATTACAAATACGGACTGATCAAATTCATAACTTATATTAACATCCTCCGGTAAAAGACTTTTCATTTCCGGAAGGCGATGCCGGAGTGTTTGCACGACATCCCATGTTGAAGCATCTGCCGTTTTAACAACAGGAATATATACTGAACGTTTACCATCCACCAATGCATAGTCAACTGTTATATCCGATGCATCAGCGACTCGAGCCACATCCTTTACGTAAACCACGCCTATCCCATTGCTTTTAATAGGAATATCTCCGAAATGTTCAACTTTAGTTTCCAGTGAATTGATGGAAGTAATTAACATCATACTGTCCATGCGCAGATCACCCGAAGGTGAAATGGCATTATTCTTTACTATGGCATCCACTACTTCATCTGCAGAGAGATTATAAGTGCGCAATTTTTCCGGCGTAATATTGATCACAACGGTTCTTGCATTTGAGCCAAAGGGTGGTGCGCTGGACATGCCGGGAACTGTTGCGAAAAGAGGCCTTACACGTGTCAGGGCCAGGTCAAATATTTCATTCAGAGTTTTTGTTTTACTGCTGAATACCAACTCACCGACAGGCAATGAAGAAGCATCAAACCGGATCACCTGAGGTGGCAAAGCACCAGGAGGAAAAAAAGCAGAAGTTCTGTTTACCTGAAGAGCAACCTGGGCGGAAGCTTCTGCCATATCTGTGTTTTCGTAAAAAGTCAGTTTAATAAGTGAAAGTCCCTGAATATTTTTGCTCTCAACATTTTTGATTCCATTAATGTATAAAAACTGATCCTGCATACGTGTGGCAAAAAACCCTTCCATCTGCGAAGCAGACATACCTCCATATTGTTCAATGACATAAATCGTCGGCGCGTTCAATTTTGGAAATATATCTATAGGTATCGTGCGAATGGCCATTACCGAGAACAACAAAAGACCTATGAACAAGACCATAATGGTGATGGGTCTTTTCAATGCTGCTCTTACCATATTTAAATTATTTAATTATTTGAATGAATCGATCCAGTCCCCCATTTGCAAAAGCTTTATCTAAATGAGCGAGATACCAGTCGGTCAGTGTTTCCGTATAGTCGTTCTGCGACCGGTATAAAACAAATGCAGCGTTCGTAAGATCAATCAGTGTAATAAGGCCCGCCTTGTATTGAGCAAGCTTCTGATTATACGTATCTCTTGCCGCATTTATCTGGATCGGAAGTTCCACCAGATTTATTTCGGCTGTGTGAATTGCAAGATCAGCCTGATTTGAGGCTGATTGCAGGGCCAGTTCCTGTTGCGCTAAATCAAATATCCCGGCTTGTTGCTGATAGTGAATTATTGCCAGTTGATCCTTTTTATGAATTCCATTAAATAAATCATATTGCAATGTGAGACCAGCCATATAATTATACCGCTGAAAGCCCAGTCCGGTTCCCAGGTCTTTATATTCCAATTCAGGTGAAATACTCGAAGCTCTCGTCCATGCTGTACCCACCAGTGAAAGAGTTGGCTGAAAACTTTTAGAAATACGCTCTGCATTGCTGGCGAAAGCTTTATTTACACTGGCATAATAAGCTACCAGTGGATTTGATTCTTTTCCCGAAGTATCTGAAGTAATATTACGTGTGGAATCTCTGTTTTGTACATGCAGTGTATCAATTGCAAGCCGATTAGAAGGTATACCTGTATAATATGATAGCTGCTCCCTTAAGTTACCCACAGATCCCAAAGCCTGGTTATACAAAGTAATTGATTTTGAAAGTTCAGCCATAGCAAGCGAAGAATCGACACCTGGCTTAATTCCACTTTGTGTTAGTGCCTGAATAACGGAAAATATTCTTTCATATCGTTGTCTGTTTTGTCCTTCGATCTCCAATTGCATCTGACTTTTAAGTAAAGTCAGATAAAGTCGGGTAACATCAGCTTTTACCTGGTAACTCAATCTGTCATAATCTGCCATTTCCACACCAACATTCGAAATAGCTGATTGAATGCTGGCCTTACGATAACCAAAATCCAAAAAAGTATATTCACCGTAAACAGCAGCCAGGCTTGACAAAGCAGCCTGACCATTATTCTGGTTCGTGATACCGGAAGAAGTGGACGGTATAATGCCGAAAGAATAATAACTCCCGGGCAATGAATTATCAGTACCAAGGTCTGCTTGTGCATTTGCCCGCAGGAAAGGAATAAACTGGTGTCGTACATCTTTAACAGCAGCCTGCCTGCTATTAATTAACGCTTTTTTTTCCATGAGCTGCGGAAGGTTGCGCAGGGCACTATCTGTAAGACTGGAAAGTGAATAAGGTTTCTGCCCGAAGACGCCGAATATTGGAA
>JABDDT010000077.1:0-249 GCA_013287475.1 Bacteroidota bacterium | reverse complement strand
AACAGATGGAAATATTTTCCATCAGAAAAAATAGTCATTGCCGGAATTTGAATAAATAAAATTGTTGGCTTAAGAAGTCAGGGTATCAAAAGGAGGGCCACGAAGTAAGTGAACATTAAGCAGAGGATATTCGATAAATGGATTTACATAAGATAGGTGTATAACAGCAATATCACGAATCGCTCTATCGCCCGATACGTCGGGCAGTGACGGAACAACGGCAGGCTGAAATCTTTTATTTAGACGAAA
>JABDDT010000076.1 GCA_013287475.1 Bacteroidota bacterium | reverse complement strand
TTGTTGCAAGGCTTTTGATGAACAGATAGCTGTTTTAATCAGTTATCTTTGCTGCCCGAATTATAAAAAGTGGAAAAAAGCAATTTCGTAGATCAGATACGGGTATTTTGTAAAAGTGGACATGGGGGTGCCGGAAGCAAGCATTTTATGCGTACAAAATACAATGCTCTTGCAGGACCTGATGGCGGTGACGGAGGTCGTGGTGGTCATATCATTCTTCGGGGAAATAAAAACACCTGGACACTTCTTCCTCTTCGTTATTATAAAAATGTATTTGCTGAAAATGGTGAAGGTGGAAGCGGTAATAATTGTACCGGCCGATTCGGGAAAGATGTTTTTATTGATGTTCCGCTGGGTACCATTGCAAGAGACGAGGTTACCGGATTGAAAGAAGCGGAAATCCTGGAAGATGGTCAGGAAATTATTTGGTTAAAGGGTGGCCGGGGAGGTCTTGGAAACGCCCGCTTTGCCACACCTACAAATCAGGCACCCGAACATGCGCAGCCGGGAGAACCAGGTGTTGAAGGCTGGAAAGTACTGGAACTGAAAGTACTTGCCGATGTCGGTCTTGTCGGATTCCCTAATGCAGGTAAATCGACTTTATTATCCGTTATGACTGCTGCTACTCCAAAAATTGCTGACTATGCATTTACAACCCTGGTGCCCCAGCTGGGTATGGTAGAATATAGAGACGGGAAGAGTTTTTGTATTGCTGATCTTCCCGGAATTATTGAAGGGGCTGCCGAAGGGAAAGGACTGGGTCATCGGTTTTTGAGGCATATTGAAAGGAACGTTGCATTATTATTCATGATCCCTGCAGATAGTCCGAATCACTTAAAGGAATTCGAAATCCTGCGTTATGAGCTGGAAAAATATAACCCGGAACTGCTCGATAAACGATTTGTGATTGCAATCAGTAAATGTGATTTGCTGGATGAGGAACTGATTTCAGATATCAGGAAAGAACTGCCTCCGGAGATCCCGAATATTTTTATATCTTCTGTTACACAGAAAGGTATCCAGGAGTTAAAAGACCTGCTTTGGTCAATAATGAATGAAGACGATCAACAAAAAAGAAATATTTAAGAATACCTGAAATTCATGGACGCATCTATAAGCAAAAAATTATTTTTGAGAAAAGAAACCATGAATTGCATTGCGATGATTCCTGCAAGATATGCCTCAACACGTTTCCCGGGGAAACTGATGCAAATGCTTGGGAATAAAACAGTCATTCGCCATACATATGATAATACCGTAAAGACCGGACTCTTCGATAAGGTGATTGTTGTAACTGACAGTCAAATTATTTATGATGAAATTAATTCGAATGGTGGCGATGTGATGATGAGTCACAAAAACCATGAAAGCGGTAGCGACCGAATTGCTGAAGCCGTGGAAAATCTGGATGTTGAACTGGTGATTAATGTTCAGGGAGATGAACCTTTTGTTCAAAAAGCGCCACTGAAAAAATTACTAGACATTTTTAAGGATGACGAATCAAAACAGATCCAGGTAGCTTCCCTGATGCAAATAATTAAAGACAAAAAGAATATTGAAGACCCGAATTTTGTAAAAGTAGCAGTAGATCTCCGGATGAATGCTCTTTTTTTCAGTCGCAATGTGATCCCGTTTCCAAGGGAACCGTCTTTATCAATTACATACTACGAACATATCGGCGTATATGCTTTCAGGAAACATGCTTTGATGAATTTTACACACTGGCCCGTAACTCCTTTGGAAGCAGCAGAAAAAATTGAATGTCTCCGGTATCTTGAGCATGGTATATCTTTAAGAATGGTTCTTACCGAATATATGGGAGTAGAAATTGATACGCCGGAAGACCTGTTGCTGGCAAACAAGCGACTGGTTTAAAATATAGTATATACAACGATCAGCATATGAAAGAAACAATGTGGGGCATAGACCTTGGAGGTACTAAAATTGAAGGAATCATACTCAGGGGAGATAAAGAACCTGAAACCATTGTCAGGACAAGAGTTGATACAGAAGCCTCGCAGGGATATGATCATGTTATTGGCCAGATAGAAAAGCTTGTTAATAAGATGAAAGCTGAATCCGGATTAACTCCTGCCTGTATCGGATTCGGGACGCCTGGAATCCTGGATCCTATTTCTCAAAATTTAAAAAATTCAAATACTACAATATTAAATCATAAGCCCTTAAAAAAGGACCTCGAAGAATGTTTGCAATTACCTATTATCCTCGCTAATGACGCGAATTGTTTTGCCCTTGCAGAAGCAACCTGGGGAGGAGTAAAAAAAGTTTCGCCCCGGGCGAAAATGGTTTTTGGAATCATTCTCGGCACAGGTGTCGGAGGCGGACTGGTAATTGAAGGGAAAATTTGGGAAGGGCATCATGGAATAGCCGGTGAGTGGGGACATAATTTTCTGGATGAATCCGGTGGCCCTTGTTATTGTGGTAAAACAGGGTGTGTCGAGAAAATAATATCCGGACCCTCGCTGCAAAAATTTTACGAATCTATTTCCGGAGCTAAAAAATCATTGAAAGATATCGTTATGCAAAAGGATAAGGATCCTTATGCGCGTCATACCCTTGATCGTCTTACCCACTTTTTTGGAAAAGCTGTTTCTTCTATTACGAATATGCTGGATCCGGATATCATTGTAATAGGCGGCGGTGTTGGAAATATTGATGAAATTTATACTGAAGGTGTAAAGAGTCTTAAACATTTTATATTTAATAATTACTGTACGGTACCTGTCATTCGCCCTGAATTAGGAGATAGTGCGGGTGTTTTCGGTGCTGCTGCATTAACTCAGAATCATTAATTCATTAAAAGCCTTTAGCCTTACGCTTTAAGCCTTAAGCTTAATAATATGAAGTTCAGGAATTTTAAAATGGTCAGCTATGTGGTGTATGGTAGGGGGAGCTTTAATCAGCTTGATGAAATATTGACCCCTCATAGAAATGAAAATTCACCAATGATTTTTCTGGTGGATCATTTTTTTGAGAATAAACCTCTTGTGAACCGAATTCCCCTTAGGTCTGCAGATAAAATTATTTTTGCTGATGTAAGTTTTGAGCCAAAAACAAAACAAGTTGATGGATTATCAAACCAGCTGAAGCAGGAATTTGGAACCATCAGCGGTATCATTGGTATCGGAGGTGGCTCCGTCATGGATCTGGCCAAAGCCGTTTCCCTGATGATGAACAATCCGGGCTCTTCAGCAGATTACCAGGGATGGGACCTTGTAAAATATCCAGGAGTTTATAAAGCAGGAATACCCACATTAAGTGGCACAGGTGCTGAAGTTTCACGTACGACAGTATTGACAGGACCTACTCGCAAACTGGGAATGAATTCCGATTTTACACCCTTCGATCAAATTGTACTTGATCCTGAGCTAACAACCAATGTTCCTGTGAATCAGCGTTTTTATACCGGGATGGATTGTTATATACATTGTATCGAAAGCCTTACCGGTACTTTTCTAAATGAATTCAGTAAATCTTACGGTGAGAAAGCGCTTAACCTTTGCCAGGAAGTATTTCTTGGCGAAGGAGAATGGGGCTCTGAACAGGACGATAAACTCATGATGGCATCCTACGCCGGTGGAATGAGCATTGCTTATTCACAGGTTGGAATTGCTCACGCCGTGAGTTACGGTTTAGGATATTTGTTAGGTACCCGTCACGGAATAGGAAATTGTATTGTTTTTGATAAACTGGAAGAATACTATCCCGATGGCGTCAGGGAATTCAAACAAATGGTGAAAAAAAACAAAATTGAAATTCCACAGCATATCACCAGTGGACTTACCGATGAACAATTTGATACAATGATCGATGTCTCACTAGGCATGAGACCTTTATGGGAGAATGCCCTGGGTTCTGACTGGGAAAAAATTATGACCCGCGGGAAACTGAGGGCTTTATATGAGCAACTTTAAAAAGCTTAAAGCTTAAAATTCCGAACTCAATGCGAGTAGCTTGTATCATAATGGCTCATAAGGGGCCACAACAGATTGAGCGTTTTATAAAAAAATTCAGCGGGCTTCCTTTCGATTTCTTTATACATATTGATAAAAAAATAAACATACAGCCATTTGAGTATCTGGCTGATTTACCTCAGGTTAATTTTATTACTGACCGGGTCCGAGTTCAATGGGCATCATACAGTTATATAGTTGCCATTCTTCACTCTTTAAAGATGGTACTTGAAAACCGGATCAGATACGATTTTATCAGCATCATGAGTGGTCAGGATTATCCTATCAAACCAGTAACAGATATCTATAATACAATTGAAAAAAATCCTGGAAGAAATTTTATCTGTTATGATGAAGGGGATGAATGGTGGAGCCATGCCATTTCACGCATAAATAAATATCACTTTACTAATTTCGGTTTCCGGGGAAGATACAGGCTTCAGTTTTTTGTAAATGCCCTGCTTCCCGTCAGGAAATTCCCCTTGCCATATAAGCTTTATGGCGGACCGAGGGCCATGTGTATGACCATCTCCAATGAATGCGCTAAATATGTACTTTACTTTATTGAATCAAATAAAAAACTCAGGCGTTTTATGCGGTTTACATGGGGACCCGATGAATTCATAGTTCCGACCATCATCATGAATTCACGATTCAAGGAAACCGTTATAAATAATAATTTTTATTATATCGATTGGTCGAAGGGTGGTGTTAATCCAAAAACACTTTTGACGGAAGACTATCCTTTGTTACTTTCTTCAGACAAAATGCTGGCGCGAAAGTTTGATATGTCTGTGGATAAGGTAATTCTTGATATGCTGGATAATTTTTAATGAAGTGTTTTTAAAACAGTCTCATTAATAGTGACCGGATATTTTTTCTTTAGTTCTTCAATCCATTTATTCTCAAGTTCATTCTGATAGTCATTAATAACCAACCCCCGTGCTTCGCTGAAAGTTCTGGGTGAAGGAGCCGGATATTCGCGTATTATGTAAGCGAATTGAACAGGTTTATTTTGACTATCAGAGGATCCCGTTTGAAAATATTCCGTAAATCTGCTCCCGCCAACTGTGGTTCCTTTACCTGGAATTTGATTTGATTCAAATCGTCCTGAATCAGCCTGTACCTGGCCTCCTAAACTATCAACTATTTTTCTCCAGTTACCAATATTTTTTGATAATGCGCTGCCCAATTTATTAGCTATCGACTGGTTTGTGCAATTAAAAATAATAGTCTCAGCACCCGGTTTCCACCAGTAATTTTTTTCACGTGTTTCAAAATACTTCTTCAATCCTATGGAATCAGCAGTTGACCGATTCCAAATTTGTCGTTGCATGATCTCAAATAAAAGATTCCCGTCACGGAATTCATTTACCTGTGCAGCAAAAGCAGCATTATATTTTTCGAGATGTTGTTTATAATATTCAAAAGCAGTAATCTGGCGGTAACCATCCAAAATCTCTGCTGGCGTTTTTCCATTCGTTAAATTGGGCGATGATTTTATACTTTTCCGGTACGCTATCCAGTCTCCCACAGAATATTTTCTATCCGGAAATTGAAAAAGAACAGAGTTTTCATTTATACCTGCATTCAAAGCAGGTTTTTTATTTAACAGAAGGCTATCCGTATAATCCCATAAAAGATTCCCTGGCGGAACAAATTCCTTAAACTGCGTTTTTTTTAAAATCGTTTGAAGCATTTGTTTTCTGGAAACAGCAATTCGGGGATCCAATTTAATTTTTTCCTTCAGCTCATCCAGCGTTTTCTTGTCTGCCACTGAGGGGACAGGAATTCTTTTTATTCTTTTGATAATATGGTACCCAAAAGTAGATGCATAGGGTTCACTTACGTCACCGTCTTTTTTCAGATCATAAGCCGTATTTTCGAATCCGCGTTCATATTTTCCGATACCAAATTCAGGTAATGAACCTCCAAGCTGATAGGATAAGTTATCACCGCTGAATTTTCTCGCCAGTTCTGCAAAATCAGCTCCGTTCCGGATTACCTGATAAATGGAATCCGCTCTTTTTTGCGTTTCTGCTTTGGCAGCCTCATTTGCCTGATAAGGAAATGCCAGCAGGATTTGTGCTATGCGTATGCGTCCCGCAGCAGGCCTTTCAGAAGTTTTCTTTAAAATAATATAACCGGCGGTGGTCCGGAATACAGTACTAAACTTTCCGGGAGCCGTATGGTAAGCAACAGTTTCCATTGCATATGGAAGGTCGAATACGGTTATGAAGTCCAGATCACCCTTGTTATTTTTCACAAAAGGATCTTCAGAAAATTGGAGGGCCGTTTCATCGAAACCCTTACCGTTTTTCAAATCCTGGTAAGCATTTTTAATTTTTTTCCAGGCTCTGGCCGTATCTTCCGGTGAAGCATTTTTGGGGGCTGCAACAAATATGTATGATAACCGGATATCGTATTGACTTCTAAGAAAAGCCTCCCTGGCCATTGTATTCAGACTGCTTTCATCATTTGTATATTGATCCACAATCTGGCTCTTAAAATTCTGTAACTCGGTAATCTGCCCGGGCAGGGTATCCATTTTCATATCAAAAGCTGCCTGCACTTTCAGGCAATACCTGATATAAAGATTGAGATAATCCCTATAAGCTTTTTCCGTGGTCTTAACATGAGAATTATTCTTGCGAAACGCCGTTAGAAATTCTTTACTCGTGATGACATGATTGCCATAGCGAACGAGTGTCTGACCGAAAAATGATTTAGAAAAAAAAAGCAAGATTGAGATCAGTACTGCATTCTTCATATCAGGGAGTATTGACCTTTTTCATTTTAAGGCTGATGACTTCATCTACCTGCTGGTAAGTTAGTTTCTTTGCCACAATCCGTTTTTCCTTATCAAGCAAATAGAGTACCGGTGTCTGGTAAACATCATATAACTGCCGGTAATCAGGCCGGCCGGCAGCTGCTACTTCATCGTGCTGAGCCGTTGTCTGGTAAACGTTTATCCAATCTTTCAAATTGTGAGCCTGAATAAAATTCCGCCAGTTATCCTGTCCTCCGTCAACCATTACCCCATAAATCTGAACCCCCTCATATTTCCATTTAGCCTGGTAGATGGAATCAACTTTTGGAATTGTTTCTTTACAATGACTGCAGGTTGGATCCCAGAAACATATGAGCACAAAATTGGCCGGTATTTCATACAGTGACCTGATTTTACCAGATGTATCCGTCATTTCGAGGTTCGCCGCCGGTTGTCCAATAAGGTTAGCCATAATGCTATAGGCGCGGTCATCCACGAATTTCCGGTACTTCTCAGTGAAGAAATCTGCCTGACCGGTATTTATATATTTCTCAAATAAATGAATAAAGACAGCGTCCTGTCCCATAAATTCCGGATTAATGTATTTCTGTGTAAAGTAGACAAGCAGAAATTTGAACATGTCTTTATTGGTACGGGAATACAGGAGCATATAATCAATTTCCCTGTCGATGGAGTCCGATTCGGGCGAAACAAGGTCTTTATAATAACGATCAAGTTTAGGTTCAAAAATCGGCGTACGGAGCAGGCGGTCATCTGTAAAAGAAATATTGTCCCAGTAATGTTCTTTATAGTACCGATAGGCGAAAATACTGTCTGGCCTGCCATTCATAAGTTTTGGTATAGGAGGAACCACGGGTTCTTTCAATGCACGCAGTAACATTGCCAACAGTGAATTCGGATCTTTATTTTCCAATCCATCCCTTTCAGCTTTTACTTCTTCATTGAGTTTCGTCATTTTTTCTCTGACCAGGTTGGAATCAGATTTTGATTTGGCTTTTGATAATTGCATCTGAAGTTCTGCAAGTGATTTCCCATGACTATTCATAAAAGCCGTGTACTCCTGAAAAGTTGTGTTTTCGGGTGAACCGGTAAATACTATACTGGCCGGGAGTCTAGCTGAATCAGCAGAAACTGAGAATTGCTGCTGTTTATCTATCAATAATTCAAAAAGAATCTCTTTTTTCGGAGAAACAATGAAATAAATTCCTCCTGATAATTTATCCTTACCCTTAAATATCCCGATCGAATTACCATCGAGGATAGCAGAATCGGCCACTGCTTTCACTTTTCCATAGTGATAACCCAGGTAAACCTTACTATTAGTAAAGGGTTTCAACATAAGATGAATTTCGTATCCCTGGGAATAGCCGAAATAAGAGATCAATAAAAAACTAAATGCTGAAATAGACTTTTTAGATAAAAGGTTGATCATAGGAGCGCTAAATTAGGATAATCCTACATTTGCCGCCGTGGGAAAAAAGAAAAACATTGTTTTGGAGAATCTGCTTGTAACCGGGTACGCGGCTGAAGGCAAATCTCTGGCAAAACACGAAGGCAAAGTCATATTCATGGAAAACGCTGTTCCAGGTGATATTGTTACAGTCCGCTTAATTAAAAATAAAAAAGACTGGGCAGAAGGTCTTGTAATCGGGGTTAACACCTACTCTCCTGAAAGGATCCAGCCTTTTTGTAAACATTTTGGCATTTGCGGCGGTTGTCAGTGGCAAATGCTACCTTATGAAAAACAACTGGAATACAAACAGGACCAGGTTTTACAAAGTCTGAAACGTATTGGCAAACTGGAATTTCCTGAAATCAGGCCCATCATAGGTTCCGCAAGAACCACCGGCTATAGGAACAAACTTGAATACACTTTCTCCAATCGGCGCTATTTGCTGAAACAGGAACTGGCTGATCCTGAAATTTCAGTACTCCAAAATGCAGCAGGTTTTCACGCAAGAGGGATTTTCGATAAAGTGGTAGATGTGGATATCTGCTATCTTCAGGATGAGCCAACAAACAGAATCAGGAAGGAAGTCAGGAGCTGGGCACTTGAAAACAGAGTTAGCTTTTATGATATTTTACGACATGAAGGCTTTCTGAGAAATGTTCAGGTCAGGATGTGCAGAACAGGCGAAATCATGGTAAATATTGTTTTTGGATACAAGGATGAGTCCCTTCAATATGCACTTCTCCGCCATCTTCAAAATCAATTTCAGGCAATTACCACCCTTCTTTATACAATAAATCCAAAATGGAACGACAGTTTGAATGACCTGCAGCCTGTTACTTTTTATGGGAAGGGTTACGTGCTTGAAAAGCTGGAAAAATTCTCTTTTAAGATTGGGCCGAAATCATTCTTTCAGACCAATACGGCACAGGCTGAGCGTTTATACCAGGTCGTTCGTGATATGGCTGAATTAGATGGCAGTGAAACCATTTATGACCTTTATTGCGGAACAGGGAGTATTGGTATATTCCTGAGTGATATGGCTAAGAAAGTTGTTGGAATTGAACTGATTCCTGAGGCTATTAACGATGCAAAAGAAAATGCTTTGTTAAATCATATTTATCATGCAGCTTTTTTTGCGGGGGATGTAAGTGTAATTTGTAACGATGATTTTCTGGAGGCAAACGGCAGGCCAGACCTGATAATCTCTGATCCACCCAGGTCGGGTATGTCGGATAAACTGGTTGCCAAACTTCTGGAAATAGCTGCGGATAAAATAATATATGTGAGTTGTAATCCGGCAACCCAGGCCCGTGATCTGCATCTCCTGTCTGAAAAATATCAGATTTCAGCGGTTCAGCCCGTTGATATGTTCCCGCATACTCTTCATATTGAAAATGTTACTGCGCTTTTCTTAAAGCATTAACTTGCAGCCAGTAATTTTTGTTGAAATATGACCGATTTCAGATTGGGGCGTTCTCAGGTAATTCCGCCCGTAATTAAAAACCTGATCATTATTAATGTTATCGTTTTTTTGCTTCAATTGGCTGTACAGAAGAGTGGTTCTTCATTTATGGAAAATTATTTTGCTCTGCATGATATTCGTTCCATTTATTTCAAACCTCACCAGATAATCACATATATGTTCCTGCACGGAGGATTCATGCATATTTTCTGGAATATGCTTATTCTTTGGATGTTCGGATCAATCCTTGAAAATTTCTGGGGAGGTAAACGATTTCTTACTTTTTATATCGTATGCGGCGTTGGAGCTGCAGCTTTACATTTATTGGTCCTCTACCATGAATTAACACCGGCCTGGCAGGAGCTTAACAGCCTGCCTATTCATGAACAGTCTGCTTTCAGATACGATCCGAATACAAATTTAAATTCAGCAACCCTGGGTGCATCCGGTGCAATCTTTGGATGTATGGTGGCATTCGGTCTTCTGTTTCCTAACAGCCTCATATACATTTATGCCCTCATCCCTATAAAAGCGAAATGGGCGGTCCTGGCATACGTTTTATATGAATTATTTTTGGGAGTACAGAATAATGCCGGTGACAATGTGGCTCACTGGGCACATCTGGGCGGAGGACTGTTCGGCCTTTTATTGGTATTTTACTGGAGAAAAACTGATCGTCATAATTTCTATTGAACCATGATTCTTTCGGGATGTTAATCATAAAGAGCCGGCACCTTCGTTGATACTGAATAAGAAAATTGATATGAATGTAAAAGAGGACAATTATCGTAAACGAATGTACCTGGGTCAGGATGGAAACGCATTAGTTGAGCTCCTGATTCTGAATGCTGTGATTTTTGTTGTCTTGAAATTTGTATTTATATTTTTCCTGCTGACCAATGCTTCCAATGATAGCTTCCTGACTCATGTTTATAACTGGTTTGTTTTATCTGCTAATCCGGAAAAGATTGTCTGGCGGCCATGGACCATCATCAGTTTCATGTTTACGGATCTACAATTGTTCCGTTTTATTTCCAATATGTTCTGGCTGTGGAGCTTTGGGTACATCCTGCAGGATCTGACAGGCAATCGGAAGTTAGTTCCTGTTTACCTGTATGGAGGCCTTGGAGGAGCCATAATTTATGTTTTGGCTCATGTTCTTATTCCAGATCTCCGTGCACAGATGGATGGTGATTACCTCTCCGCTGCCAACTGTTCCATTGCTGCAGTTGCAGTGGCAACAACAGTAGTATCTCCGGACTACCGGATTTTCCCAATGATCAGCGGGGGCATACCTTTGTGGATACTGACCCTGATTTTCATTTTATTAAATTTCTCAGGAGTTCGGAATGGTGACATGGCTACTTATCTTGCTTATACCGGAGCTGCGGGTGTCGGATTCCTGTTCATTGATCAATTACGAAGGGGGCGGGATGGAAGCGTTTGGATCAACCAGTTTTTTGATTGGTTTGCAGATCTTTTTAATCCTGATAAAAAGAGAAAACCCAAGAATATAAAAGACGAGTTCTTTTATAACGTATCCGGAACGCAGCCATATAAAAAAATTCCAAATATTACTCAGAAAAGAATTGATGAAATTCTCGATAAGATCAACCAGCAGGGCTACCGCTATCTCACAACAGAAGAAAAAGATATCCTGAAGCGGGCTGCCGAAGAGGAAGATTTCTAAATTCAAAGTTTCTTCCTAATGGCATCACTGCGGAAATTTACCAAACGCTTTTTCATTTTGATGAATTTTGTGGTGGGAGTATTGTTTCTCCTCGCCTGTTGTAATGCCTTTTTACACCCTGATAAATGGTGGCTTATTTCATTGCTTGCATTTTTTTTCCCTCTTTTCCTGATAATATTGGTTGTCTTTTTAATTTTCTGGATTTTCACTCGTCCGCGCTATATGGTGATTTCACTGATATGTCTGCTTATAGGCTGGAAGAATATTCATGCGTTCTTTGGTTTCAATCCGGCAAATCATGATTTTACTCATAAAGATTCCACCAGCATCCGTATCATGACCTGGAATGTGAGGAGCTGGGATGAGTTCACAACAAAAAAGATTGGCGCATCGCATCACCGTCTTCCCATGCTTGAACTTGTTGGAAAGCAGGATGCAGACATTCTTTGTTTCCAGGAATTTTATGAACCTGCAGATTCGGCAAGATCAAATATCAGGTATATTCAAAAACAACTGAATTTCCATTATTTCTTCTTTTCAAAGGATTTTCATAATCGCATCAGACAATATGAAACGGGTGTTATTATTTTTTCGAAATACCCGATCATTTCCAGTTATCAGACGTTCTTCAGGTCGGAAAGTATCATAAAAACTGAAAGCCTGATCGCTACAGACATAAATGTAAATGGAAATATGATCCGGATATTTACAACGCATCTGCAATCGGTATTATTCAAACAGAAAGATTTCAGAAATGTTGAAATTGTCAGAAAAGCAGAGGACAGTATACTGCAGGCTTCGCGTTCACTGGCAAAAAAATTAAAGGATGCACTGAGTTTGCGTGGATATCAGGCCGATACTGTTAGAAGACAGCTGGATATCTGTCCTTACCCGCTTGTCATCTGTGGCGACTTCAACGATGTTCCGAATTCCTATACATATTTTCATATCCGCGGCAATCTGCAGGATGCATTTAATGCCAAAAATTTCGGCATTGGCAGAACGTATATTTTTATATCTCCAACGCTTCGTATTGACTACATACTTCCATCCCGTGATTTTCTTATTATACAAAGTATGAAACTCAATTCCCCTTTTTCTGATCATCATGCGGTGCTGACCGACCTGAAACTGCAGGGCAGAAAATTATAAATGTTTATATTTGGGCGAAGTCATGAGCAACTTAAAAGTTTATAATTCTTATACCAGACAAAAGGAAGAATTCATTCCAATTACTGCCCATCATGTTGGCATGTATGTATGCGGCCCTACCGTAAGTGGGGAGAGCCATCTCGGCCATGCAAGAGGCTTTATAACTTTTGATGTTATTTATCGTTACCTGCTTCATCTTGGATATAAAGTGCGCTACGTTCGCAATATCACTGATGCAGGTCATTTTGAAGAAGAAGGACGCCAGGCGGAAGACAAGATCTCGAAAAAGGCCCTGATCGAAAAGCTTGAGCCAATGGAATTGGTACAAAAATATACCAACCTCTTTCATTGGGCGATGCGTCAGTTTAATAACCTGGAACCAAGCATAGAACCTACAGCAACGGGCCATATCGTTGAACAGATCAACATGATTTTGGAGATCATAAAAGCCGGATACGGTTATGCGGTGAATGGTTCGGTGTATTTTGATGTAAAAAAATATGCTGAAAAATATCCTTACGGAAAGCTAAGTGGCCGAAGACTGGATGATCTCCTTGAAACAACCAGAGACCTGGAAAACCAGGAAGAAAAAAGGAATCGCCAGGATTTTGCTCTTTGGAAATCGGCACCTCCGGGACATATCATGCGCTGGACCAGTCCCTGGGGAGATGGTTTTCCCGGCTGGCATATTGAATGTTCCGCGATGAGCACAAAATACCTCGGGACACAGTTTGATATTCATGGCGGTGGGATGGATCTTATGTTCCCTCATCATGAAAGTGAAATTGCACAAAGTATGATCTGTAATCATCATCTGGCAGCCCGTTACTGGATTCATAATAATATGATAACCATCAACGGGAAAAAAATGGGTAAGAGTTATAACAATGTAATCAGGCTTACCGACATGTTTTCAGGAAACAGCCCGCTACTGGCACAGGCTTATCATCCGATGACTATCCGGTTTTTTATTTTGCAAACACAATACCGCAGTACACTTGATTTTGGAAATGAAGCACTGCAAGCTGCTGAAAAGGGTTTAAAACGACTTTGGGATGCTTACGAGGAACTTCTTAAGTTAAAAACAG
>JABDDT010000075.1 GCA_013287475.1 Bacteroidota bacterium | reverse complement strand
AGCAAGAAATATCGCGATGAATCTTTTGAACAGTGCTGTCCTGAAATAAAATGGTAACGTCAACAGGTACCGGTTTTGTTCCCACACTTTCTACTGTCACCTGGTATTCGTTTCCCGTTTTCTCTACGTTTCCGAATGCCAGATCGGGATATCCTTCATCATAAAACCAACGCTTCCAAAACCAGTCCAGGTTTTTCCCGGAACCGGTATTCATGGAATAAAAAAAGTCAAGAGGTATGGGATGTCTCCCGTTCCAATGACTGATATAATAATGCAGGCCTTTAAAAAATGCTGAATCTCCGAGCATATCTTTTACATATAAATAACCAAGTGCCGGTTTGGGATATGAATTCAAAAAGGATGCGACTCCGCTGAGCTGGGTAGTCAGGGTTATTACAGGAAGGTCTACCTCCCTGCCGGCAAATTTGTTATAATTTTCCATTCCATAATCGTCTTTTATGGAAGGATCCATCATCCCTGACAACAACCACTCTCCAATTGTAGCCCAGCCTTCATCCATCCACCCGTATTTGGTTTCATTTGTTCCCATATAAAAAGGGAACATCGTATGAAATATCTCATGTTCAGTTAGTAAAATCGATTCCTGTCGGTTTTCAAGGGGATTATCATTTACCATCATCGGGTACTCCATCTGATCCAATCCGTCAAATACTGTTTCGTGTGGATAGGGATAAGGCCAATTCGGGAAACGGTAGCTCATAAGATCAACTGTGTTGCGTGCAAAATCAATGACTTCGCGATAATCTTTGTGTAAGGGATTGAATACTGCGTCTACCCGTGTTCTCCTTTTATTTTTAGGATCAACTTCAATGCTGGAAGAATTCCATAAATAATGATTACTGGTGGCAAAAACAAAATCTGTCACATTACCCGCTTCAAATTTCCAGGTATTGGTGGGATTGTGCAATGTAATATTCCCTGCAGCGAGATCGCTGCTATCAATGATCGCTACTTTTTCATTTTTAATTTCTGCCCCAGCTATACGATTGATATATTTCTGGCCCATTACATTCTCTTTGTTTTTCAAATCTCCGGTAGCCCAAACCACATAATTGTCAGGAACTGTAATGTCAACTGTAAAATGACAGAAATCATTATAAAACTCCTGGGAACCTACATAGGGGTAAATGTTCCAGCCATCAATATCATCATACACTGCGATTCTGGGAAAGAAATACGCAATAAAAAAAGCAGTGCTGTCAATCGCACCAGTACGAATATGTGAACCCTTATTCAAAGTATAAGAGAAACCCAGGGAAACCTGCAGGGTGTGCCCCGGAAATAACTTTGATATAGGAATTCTTAGATTCGTTCCCTCCGGAATGGTTTTGACGGTTTTACTTTCATGGTCTATCATCAGGTTTTTCAGTGATACTCCATCTATTAAATCCTGCGGTTTTACCCTCATATCGCGGTTAGCTCCTTTTTGATAAATATTCGGGTAAAGTTTGAAAACGATCTGGCTAAGGGTATCCGGACTGTTATTATAATAAGTAATCTGTTCTGTGCCATTCAAAAGACGGGTAGTAGGATCAAAACCTACCTGGATAACATAGTCGGCTGTATTCTGCCAATATTTTTCTCCCGGTAGTCCATTAGTAGTCCTGCTCCCCTTAAGGATTGCCTGTTCAATGTTTAATGGGACGGGAAGTATTGTTTGTGGGAATACTGAATTTGCTGAAAATAATAATGTCAGCACTGAAAGAAATTGAATCGGCTTCATTCCCAAATCTACTATGTTTTCTTTATCTGCTGGAAATCAGAAGATCTTTTAGGAAAATTGGATAACGATCAGCATTTGACAGTTTTTTTCTTTTTCCCGAGGCTGCCTCTTTCCTTAATTTTCAAAATATAATCAGCAGCATCTGAAACTTTGCACGTAGTCTCATTTTTTTCTATGCTCACAGTGCCGATTTTTTTTGCAGCGGCAATTGCAGTTTCGGTGAGAGCTGTCACATATGAACCAACGGCAATTACAAAACCATTCATGGCGTACTTAACCCTGTTTTTTGAAGTGGAAATATTTTTAACAACCCTGGTCAGGAGGGACTTTAATTTTGATAGATCCAATTCAGAATCATCCTTTAGTGAAACCAGTGCTCCTAACGTAGACCATCCGGCGGCTGCAATATATTCTTCAGGCGAATCGATCCATTGAAGAGCGAGTTCAAATCCATGATTGCTTTCAGCGGCCACCCAGGGTACTGTATATTCACTGATGTTTTGAGATACGGCCAAGCGAACCCAGTTCTGTAAATCAGCTGTGGTCATTTTTTTATCATCCGCAATCAGTCCGGCAAGGTACATGGCATCGGCATTGCCAGTGGCATACAGATCTTTTGCCAGTTGATAATCCTTTTTGATTTTCTTTTGAATTATTTTAAGGTGTTCCACTTTTACACCGAAAAGCGGCTCTCTGATGCCATGTTTCAAAAGTATCTTTTTTATACTCTCTGAACCCCTGGATTTGAGTTCAGTCATGATATCCTGTACGGTCATGATGATTTGATTTTACCCTAATTTAATAAAAAGAGTGCATCCATTTCAGTTTTGGGAAATTTTTATTGCCAATTCATTTGGCTCACACCTGCCGGGGGTTGGTAAAGGCCAATCCTGTTACTGCGTTGCGTACCGAATAAAATTAAAAAGCTGTCTTAGCCTGCCAAAAATTTTGCAACAAGCATTTCCCATTCTTCATCGAGACTAATTGAAGGCATCGGGGAACCTGCTCTGTCATACCAGTATTTTGCATTGGAAAGATCACCTTCCTGCCTGTGCAGGAACGCGTGTACAAGTGCGGATGACTTGTCATTCAAATCCTGGACAATATTGTGTGCCTTTTCCCATTCATCTTTTGCTGCATGCCATAATGCTTTTTCATATATTGATAAGCCGTCAGGCGGTTCTTCCAGTGACAGGGAATTTTTAAACTCGACCAATGTTTTTATTTTCATTGCAATGAATTTGAAATGCCTCCGCTTCTTCCTCTCGTATCAAATGCCCTTAATTTAATTCCTTTCCCTTTATCAGTAACAGGATCTGTATAGATATTGCTTAGTGCATCGGGGTCTCTGTCATCTAAAGAATATCGTATAACCAATCCGGGGAACTGAATGTTAGCTGAGAATTGTCCGTTTTCAAAAATAAGACCTGGTTTTGGAATTCTATATCCATAACCTCCGAGATAATAATCCAGCATGGGAAGTTCTCTTTTTCCTAAAACATTTAAAAAAGATGACCAGGCTTGTTGATAAAGTAACATGCTTAAGCTGGTATCGTGTGTGGTTGCCCAATCAGGATCCTTAGCCCAGGCTCTTTCGGCAAAGCCGAGCAGACGTGGCAGCAGCATATATTCAAACCTTTCATCTGTTTTGATATTTTCTCCCCAAACGGCGCTTTGCAATCCTACAATATTGCTTTTGCCATAATCAGTAAGTCTTTGTTTACCTATAAAAATATTTCTGTTCAGTGGCAGACCGTCTTTATCGACCGTTGAATTTTTAAAATAATCAAAGGGGATAAAAGAAAATGGTTTATCAATATCTGTGAATGCTCCCCAATAATATCCCGGCTCATCAAATGACTTATAATGAGCCATGTCAAAATAAAGATTCGTTACGCAGGTCAGTACTACCTTATAACCTCCATTGGCGAGTTTGTAAGCGAGATCTTCATTTCCTCCTCCCAATGTATTATTCCAAACCTCCGTTTGCAAATGTTCAGGCTCAAAATCAGGATTTGGTAAATACATGGAGCTCCCGTCCAGACTTGTTTTACGCAATCCCATTTCTTCCCAGCCGGAGAGATAGAGCCCTTTGGCTTTAACCAGCTGATTAACCCTGCCATAGAAATAATACCAGAGGTCAGCTGTGTTTTGGATTTCAGGATGGCTTGCTTTTAAGGCTAAATAAGCCGGAGATTTTTCCCAAACATGATCTGGAACTTCATCACCTCCAAAATGAATACTTTTTAAAGGAACACCGGCTTCTTTGTAAATATCTACAATGTCATTGATAACTGTTTCGATAAAATTATAAGTTGAAGGCAGGGAAGGATCCATAATATTATCATTCCAATATTGATTTGAGCTATATTTTGACTGATCTGCGGGATCATAAAGGAGGAATCGCTCTGCATCTTCTTTTTTGCCCTCTTTCATTAATCTTTCATAACGGGTGTTCATGGATTTAATCGCAGCCCTTGCATGCCCCGGTGTTTCAATTTCCGGTAATACCGAAATATGACGATCATTCGCATAACGCAGAATCTCTATAAAGTCTGCCCTGTTATAATAACCGGAACCGGGAACAGTATTGATATCAGGTCCTGATCCATGAGAAGGCGGCAAAAAAGATTTACTGTCCAGTGTATGTCCGCGATTAGAACCAACTTCAGTTAATTCAGGAAGAGAAGGTAATTCAAGCCTCCAGCCTTCATCTTCTGTTAAATGAAAATGGAAGACATTCAATTTATACAGGGCCATTACGTCCAGTAATTTCAGGACTTCTTTTTTAGGCTGGAAATTCCTGCCCACATCCAGCATAAATGCCCGGTAACCAAATCGCGGTTCGTCTTTCACAATTACAACCGGAATATGAATTGATTTCTGCGGTCTGGCCCAGGCATCCGGAGGTATTAAAGTTTTCAAGGATTGAATACCATAAAATATTCCGGCAGAACCGGAAGCCCGTATGGCAATCGAATTTATTTTTACTTCCAGTTCATATGCTTCAGAAGGCAACCCGTCTTTGAATTCCAGGCTGATGTTGTTGCCCGAGGTTTCCGGAATAATATTCTTTCCAAGAAGAGATTCCAAAGTTGTTATCAATCCTTCTTTTTCTTTTTTGAATCTTTCATCTGAAACCAGACGGACATTATTTTTCAAATCAAAATAACCGGTAGTTTCCTGGTAAGAAACAGGTGTAGGAAATATTTTGATCAGCTGTTCTGCTGGAATATTCCTGATAATTTTATTTTGATCATAAATGTTTGCCGGTGTGATTAAACCTTTATAGTTTGGTTTAAACGGATGAATGATAACAGGACCGGTTGAAAATCCTTTACCAGGCATTACATCCCAGACCAGATAAAATCCTTCCGGTCCGTCAGTTATATTAACAACAGGCTCTTCAGCTACAAATTCGATGCGAACTGAGGCACCGGGTTTCAATGTCGGAAAACCTTCTGAAGGTGTGAGACTGAATAGATCGCCGTTCATCAGATCGATCCGGGCATTGCCGGTCACAGCAGCCGGAGTAATTAATCTTGCCGAATTGAAATACATTTTCCAGCCTTTCCCGGGGAATTCAATGGAACTGTTATTTGTTATGGTAACTGCATTCAGTGAAACGGGTTTGTTCTGATAATCATTCTGAACTGCTTCCCATTGAATACTCAGATCTTTTGCGTGAAAAGCAGGAGCATTATTTTGCTGGGCAATTACCGGAGAAAAAATAAACATTAATAATAAAAGTGAGATGTAGTAAGGCATCAGGATCGTATTAAATGTGTGGCTGAAGATAAATGAAAATTTTTCTAATTGAAAGAGTTGAATAAACTCGATATATTTATCAGATCAATCTAAAATATTTTTTATGAGAAAGTACATCACCGAATTTATCGGAACATTTTTCCTGGTATTAACCATTGGAATGGTTGTGATTGGAGGAAAAGGTGATTTTGCTCCATTGGCGATTGGTTCTTCACTGATGGTTATGATTTTTGCAGGGGGACATATTTCCGGCGGACATTATAATCCGGCAGTTACGCTGGCAGTTTTACTTCGTGGTAAAATATCGTTGATCGATGCAATTTTATATATGATGGTACAGATATCTGGTGCTGTCATAGCTTCTGTAGCTGTAACTTATTTATTGAACGATAAAGTTCCGGAGATGGCGGTGGAAATGACCAATACCAGTAAAGGGCTTCTCGCAGAATTCCTGGGTACATTTGCCCTTGCTTATGTTGTGCTTAATGTTGCCACTTCTAAAGAGACGAGCGGCAATAGCTTTTACGGACTGGCCATAGGATTTACAGTTTTAACGATGGCGCTAGCTTTTGGCGGCGTATCAGGTGGTGCGTTTAATCCTGCTGTTGCAATCGGTATTTGTATTCTGAAGCTGGCATCCTGGACAAGCATATGGGTATTCCTGATAGGATGTTTTGGTGGTGCATCCATCGCCGCTCTTATTTTCAGGATCTGCAATCCTGATGATAAATAAAATTGAGTTTTATGCCGGCGAGAGTTAGCCTATGCAAAAGGTTTATCGATTGAAATGGCTGGCTGGGAAAACCATTTTGGTCCTTCTTCGGTCATGTATACACAGTCCTCAAGACGAACACCAAATTCACCGGGTATTGCAATCGTAGGTTCTATGCTAAAGCACATGCCCGCTTTTAATGGCTGTTGATTACCTTTTACCATGTTGCCCCATTCATGCCCGTCCATTCCAATACCATGACCGGTACGGTGAGGCAATCCCGGGAGTTTATATCCCGGACCAAAGCCTGCATCTGTAATTATTTTGCGTGCAGCCGTATCAACCTGTTCACAGGGAATTCCGATCCTGGCTGCTGCAAAACCTGCTGCCTGTGACTTTTGTTCCAGGTTCCAGATTTCAAGTTGCCGGGGATTGGGCTCAGCTCCAAATACTATGGTTCTTGTAATGTCTGAGCAATATCCTTCAACCTTACAACCGCAATCCATCAGCACGATATCTCCTTTTTTCAGTGATTGTGGTTTAACACTTCCGTGCGGCAGGGCAGAAGAAACTCCGAATAGAATCAGGGCGAAATCCGGTCTGGCTCCCATTTGAGCATGGGCTTTATTTATGATTGAAGAAATTTCGCCCGGAGAAATTCCTTCTTTCAGATTACTGATTCCTAATTTCATAGCAGCTACCGTTATATCAGTTGCTTTTTGCATCAGCGCCAGTTCAGCAGCTGATTTGATCATTCTGCATGGCACTGTAACCGGGTCACCACTCACATATTCCATGGTTGGACCTGCTTTTCTGATTCCATCAAAAATAAAAAAGCGAAGTTGCTCTTCAATTCCGATTCTTCCGGAACTTATATCTGAATCAATAAGAGCGCGAATGATTTGTTCGTAAGGACTTTCATCTTCCTGCCAGATATACACTTTCTTGCCTATCGTAATTAATTCCCGAAACCGTGCTTCTTCAAATCCCGGGCATATATATACAATTTCTCCGCTCGCTGGTATTACGGCCACCATGGTGCGCTCGCTGGGCCACCAGGAAATGCCTGTGAAATACTCAAGCGAAGTCCCTGCTTCTATAATAAGCGCTCTGATTCTATTTTGAATCATTAATCGCTGGGCCCTGGATAGCCTTTCTTTTCTTTCTTCAGAAGAGATGGGAACAACACCCTGCACCATGGAATGTAATATTTCTGGTTTTTCAGTTGAAATTTCTCCAGCATTTCTGACTGATGTAAATCCTGTTGTTACAGCTGATCCGGCTGCCAGCGTGGAAAGCTGAATGAAATTTCTTCTTTTGAGATTCAAAAAATAAATTTTGAGGTTTAAATCTAATACCTTCCTGAAGGTAATATATTTTCATGCCTTTATATATCTTTAGGTACCGGGGAATAATACAAAATCCGGAAGTTATATGACGAATGATGTTATTTCAGTTATTGCCAATCTTGCATTGGCTTTATCATTTATCTTCGGTCTTATTTTTGGTATTGTACAGGTACGCGCGGCTGCGCGTGATCGTCGCGAGCGTCTCACACTTGAAACACTTCGTGAATTTCAAACGCGTGAATTTATTGAACTCCTGCATTATATTTCCTTCCATGATCTGCCTTCTAGCCGGGAAGGAATGATGGCGCTTCCTTCTGACGAAAGAACGCTACTTATACAATTCGGACAGGAAATGGAATCTCTAGGAATTCTGGTTGCAGAGCGTCTGATAAATATAGACCTGGTGGATAAAACGCTCGGTTCTTTTGTTATAACTTCCTGGGAGAAATACAAAGCCATGTTTTTGGATATTCGTGAAAAACAACCAGATCCTTTTCTGGGCGAGTATTTTCAGTGGCTTGCTGAACAGCTTGATGAACGAATGCGCATGAGTCCCCGGGAACCATTTTATAAAACACGTAAATCCACTGTTCACTGGAAATAAAGACCGGGGTATCTCAATGACGAACCACCTGGAATCTGAATAACCTGTCCTGATTTATTCGTAACTTGGATCTACAGATTTTCAAACGATAAATTTACCATTATGAAAAAATATTTATTATTGCTGGGATTATTTTTTACAGTCGCAGTATTTGCTGCCGATAAAGGCACCTGGACCGGATATATCAGTGATGCCCATTGCGGTGCAAAAGGAAATAATGACGGACATGCTGCCTGCGCGAAAAAATGTGTAAAAGAAGGTTATGCGCCCGTGTTCGTAGTTGGTGATAAAGTCTACACGATCACCGATCCCAAAAAAGTAGCCAGCTATATTGGTGATAAAGTAACAATAACCGGGACCATTACCGGAGATGCAATAGATATAGAAAAAGTAACCAAATAGTTCATCAGAACTATTTTTTGTTCCTGGTACTATATTCATTCCTCGTTGAAAAGCGGAGCAGCTTCTTCAAAATAATATTTTATTACCTGATCGATGCACTTTACCAGACAGTCAATTATCTACTTTCTCATTTTATTTGTCAATTACGCCGTAGCACAGGATACCAGTGCATTCAGGCTGATACATTTTACTTCGCCCCATACTTCATTTCCGGACACAGGGAGGGCAAACGGCATTATGTATGACAGTGTACTATATAACGCTGCAGAACACTATTCCGACAGTGCCGTTCTGCTAGTCGTTCCACGGCGATTGGATCGTACAGAAAAAATTGATCTCATATTTTGGTTCCATGGCTGGCGAAATAATATTGATACGGCAGCAGAGTTTTATAAACTAACGAAACAGTTTATTGCATCGGGTCGTAATGCCGTACTTGTTTTGGCTGAAACTGCCAGGAATGCTCCGGACAGTTATGGAGGAAAACTTGAACAACCGGGAATGTTCAAAGCCCTTGTGCTCGATGTTATGAATGAATTAAAGAAAAACGGGGTTGCACCAAAGGCCGAACCTTCAAACATATTAATCGCAGGACATAGTGGTGCATTCAGGGTAATTGCATATATACTTCAAAATGGACAGGTGCCGGTTCAGGAAGTATTTTTATTCGATGCATTGTACGGTCAGACCGACAAATTTTTATCCTGGTTAAATGAGAACCCGTCACACCATTTTGTCCATTGGTTTACTAATCATGGCGGAGGCACAGATGAAATGAGTGAAATCATGATGCATCAATTAAAAGAGCAGCACATCAATTTTGCACTTACAGAAGAAGGGGTAATAACAAAAAAAACAATAAAAAATAACAGGATACTTTTTGTTCATAGTCCAAGGGAACATAATGTTATTATAAACGATCCCGATGATTTCCAATTGTTGCTGGAAAATAGTTACACCCTGAGGCCTGTCAGAAAGAATTGAATATGGTTCCAGGAAAACAGCCTTTTCATTTTATAGTAAAATAAAGATGAGAATTATTGTAAAGGAAAATCCGTTGGAATTGGGAAAAGAAGCCGGCCAAATGGCTGCGCAAATCATAAGATATTCAATCGAAAACAGAGGAGAAGCGAATCTGATTCTTGCAACGGGAACCAGTCAGTTTGAAACTTTACATCAGCTAACGAAGGAAGAAATAGACTGGAGCAGGGTAGTGATGTTTCATCTGGACGAATTTATCGGACTACCCGAATCTTCACCTGCGAGTTTCAGAAGATACCTGAGAGAAAGATTTATTCAAAAAGTTACTCCGTTGAAGGAAATGCATTTTGTGAATGGGGAAGTGGAACCTGTTAAAGAGTGTACGCGGTTAAGCAGGATAATTGGAAACACGTCCATCGACCTGGCGCTGGTAGGAATAGGAGAGAATGGACATCTTGGGTTTAATGACCCTCCGGCCGATTTTGAAACAGAAGAGCCGTTTATTATAGTGGAGCTGGATGAAAAATGCCGGCAACAGCAATTTGGCGAAGGATGGTTCAAATCCATCAATGATGTGCCCCGAACGGCTATTACCATGTCGATAAAACAAATAATGAAATCCAGCCGTATAATTTGCTCAGTACCTGATAACAGAAAAGCAGTTGCAGTAAAAGAGAGTTTTGATAATCCTGTTTCCAATTTGATTCCAGCCAGTATATTGCAGAAGCATAGGAATTGCTGTTGTTTTCTTGATAAATCATCTTCGGCTTTGCTCAGAAATCCGGAGAATCATTTGGATTCAGTCTAATCATTACCAGGTGGCTACAAAAAAATCACTGATTAAAATAAGGAATGGAAATTTAATTACACCTGCGCGGATTATTCCAAATGGATCAGTCTTAATTGAAAACGGAATAATTACTGATGTAGCGGAACATGACCTCGAAATGCCCGGAACATTTACCATTGATGCTGGTGGACGATATATTTCTCCCGGCTTCATTGATATTCATGTTCACGGAGGTGGTGGTTATGATTTCATGGATAATACAGTGGAAGCCTTTCTTGAAATTGCTAAATTACATGCCAGGTTCGGAACAACAACTATGTTTCCAACTACGCTGACCGGTCCAACAGAAGATATTATAAAAACGCTTGAAATATATGAGAAGGCAGTTCCTTTAAATAAAGAGGGGGCGCAACTCATGGGCATTCATCTGGAAGGACCTTATTTTGCGATGAACCAGCGCGGTGCACAGGATCCAAGATGGATTCGTGATCCGGATCCCGAAGAATATGAATATATCGTATCCCGATCCAATTCAATAAAACGATGGAGTGCCGCTCCGGAATTAAAAGGAGCTATTCCTTTTGCCAGATATTTAAAATCCAAGGGGATTCTTGTTTCCCTTGCGCATACCGATGCTATTTACGAAGAAGTAGTGGAGGCTTTTGAGAACGGCTATACCCTTGCTACTCATTTATATTCCGGAATGTCGGGTGTTACGCGCAGAAATGCATTTCGTTATGCTGGTGTAATTGAAAGCGCTTTCATCATTGACGAAATGAACGTGGAGATCATTGCAGACGGTGTGCATTTACCCGCTCCTTTATTGAAACTGGTCTGCAAAATAAAGGGACCCGATAAAATTGCACTCATTACAGATGCAATGCGCGCCGCAGGTATGCCTCCCGGAGAAAGTATTATTGGTAATATTCATACGGGTCTCAAAGTAATTGTTGAAGACGGAGTTTCGAAACTTCCTGACAGGAGCTCATTTGCCGGAAGCGTCGCAACGGCCGACCGATTGGTAAGAACCATGATCAATATGGCCGGAGTTTCCTTATCCGATGCGATCAGGATGATTACGGAGACTCCTGCTGCCATTATGAATATTTCAGACCGGAAGGGTTCCCTGGCTGTCGGTAAAGATGCTGATATCGTGATTTTCGATGAAAATATTTCCATCTATACAACTATGATAAAAGGGAATATTATATATCAGAATTAAAAACCAACATTCATTCGCATGCAGGTAAATTCATCGCCCATTTCAAAACGCCCTGTTGATTTTGCAATTATTATTTTCTTTATTATCAACCTTTTATTTATAACGTATATTATTGATCTTGAACAACTGGTGATAGCTGACCCAAATCATTTTAATTATCCGGCATGGCCTCCATCAAAATTTGTTGACCTCGTACACTGGTATGGCCGGAATTTTGATCCTGTACTCATGGCAAGACCAGCCTGGTGGCGAGCTACCATCTGGATTGATTCTTTATTTTTTGGTCCATTCTATGTTTTCGCCATATATGCATATGTCAAAGGCCGGAATTGGATACGCTTTGGAAGTATTATCTGGGCCTCTGTTATGCTTACGAACGTAACCATCATATTATTTGAAGAGGTGATTGGTGAACATGCATCTCCGCATTTAATACGTGTATTTCTTTCAAATGCAGCCTGGGTTATTTTTCCTTTGATTGTTTTATATCGCATGTGGCGATCCGTGCATCCTTTTGAGATGAAGATGGAAAATCAAGTGAATTGACTTTATGAATTTAAAAGAAAGATATGGACCTGTGGCATTGGTTGCCGGAGCATCGGAGGGACTGGGCGCGGCTTTTGCACATGCACTTGCCAGGGAGGGGTTAAATCTTGTAATCGTTGCAAGAAGGAAAAAAAACCTGGAGACTTTGGCCATGGAAATATCCAGCCATTATTCAGTCGAAGTCTGGCCTGTATACTGTGACCTGACAGCTCCTGATGCCACAGGTCAAATTAGAGACGTTATTGGCGACATGAAGATTAATTTGCTGGTCTACAATGCGGCACTTTCTTATATTGGTCCATACCTCGATAATCCCGTATCAGAACATATTCGTATTGCCGAAGTAAATATGCTCACGCCTATGAAAATGCTGCATCATTTTGGAAGCCGGATGATGGATGAAAAAAGAGGAGGGATTGTGCTTATGTCATCTCTCGCAGGAAATCAGGGATCGGGGTTCCTGGCAACTTACGCTGCTACAAAAGCTTTTAACCGCATTCTCGCAGAAAGCCTTTGGTATGAATGGAAAACGCGGGGGGTGGATGTGATCGGTTGTTGTGCGGGTGCTACACTGACGCCTAATTATATCCTGTCCAAGCCAAAAAAGATAAGCATATTTGCTCCCAAACCACAATTGCCAGAAGAAGTCGTAGATGAATGCCTGTTAAAAATTGGGAAGACCCCATCTTTTATAAGCGGAAGATCCAACAAAATAGCCTGCTTCCTGATGAATCAGATTTTTTCTTTAAAAAGGTCAATCAATATCATGGGAGACACAACAAGAAAAATGTACGGTATCAGAGACTAAGCTGACGAATATATCCGGTACTGTCTTTCATGTTATCCAATTTCATTTCTACAAAGAAATTTTTCACGCCACCCGTTTTAGACGCAATAAAGAATTCCTTCCAGTCAATGATTCCCTTGCCTATAGGCACTTCCTTTTTATCGGCTGTCCAGTCTGATAAATGAGATGAAATAAATCTTCCCGGGTATTTATTGAAATAGGTAGAAGCCTTATAACCCAGGTTAATGACTTCTGTCTGGAATTGCATTTTAACGAGGTCAGGATCAAAACGGCTCATCAGTGCATCATAGATCAGCTGGTTATCGAGCATTGCAAATTCAAATTCGTGGTTATGAAAACCGGTTTGCATGCCTGCTTTTTTTATGGTTTCAGCTGCTTTATTTAATTTATCAGCGGATGCATAATAATCATTCAGCGTAGCAGTTTTAGGAAGCCAGAAAGTAGAACAAATCATTTGGGTTAATCCCAGCTGAGTAGCAAACTCAATACGGTCGTCCAGCTTATCTGTAAGTTCAGGAAATCCGAAATGGCAACTGGGACAATTTAGCCCTGAATCATTAATAATGGTTTTGATTTCTGATGGTTTCAATTTGGTCAGCGGACCGAATCCAATCGCGGCATATCCCTGCGGAGAACACATTTCCACCAGTTGGAAACCATAACCAGCCATCATTTTAAGTGTTCCGGGAAAATCCTTAGCCAGCATATCCCTGATTGGAAATGACTGGAATCCGATGGGAATATTGATATATTCGGATTTTAAAGCCGCCATCAATGATTTGGGTATTTGCGATAATGCGAATGCCGCGCCCAATCCTATTGTACTTTTACCAATGAATTTTCTTCTGTCTATTTTCTTCATGATCTGACTTTTAATATAAACAATTATATGGTTGCAGGATCCCAGCCTGTTCTGTATTCCCGATCAAGCCATTTGTTTGCATCGGCAATATTCGTAATCTTGAAATTAACAGGATCATATTTTAATTGCTGACCTGTTCTCAATGCTAATGCATATAAATTAATGGCTTCTGTAATAAATTCTGCTTCTCTAAAATTGCCCGGGTATTGTTTTCCGGATTTGCAGGCATCAATAAATAATGATAAAGCCGCTGTGGTTTGTTCTACCTGATTTCGCTTATCTGTAGTTGCTTTGCCAGGTGCATCCATTTTTTTGCCAGATATGATTTGAGGGTTTTGAACATTAAATCCTGCCAGGATTTTGCCTTTAT
>JABDDT010000074.1:1681-14724 GCA_013287475.1 Bacteroidota bacterium | reverse complement strand
ATATGGATCTTTACCGCTTAAAAGATGAAGAGGAGGCTATAAAAGCGGGCGTTGAGGATTGTTTGAATTCCGGGGAAATCTGTCTGGTGGAATGGCCCGATAGGGCGCCTGGTATTTTCCCCGAAGAGACCCTGGGGATTTTCTTCGAAAGTCAGGATGAAAACACACGGAAAATAACTGCCATCCCATATTGGAAAAAATTCAGGATAAAATTGTAATTTTCACCTCCACGATCTGCAGCCCGTACGGTAGTCAAACCACCTTATCATGTCCCAACACAGTAAACCGTTTATCAGCACTTCCTTCAGTTATGAAACCCTGGAAGAAACCCTGGATGTAAAACCGAAATCCAGTATGCTGCTGATCGGCGTTCCGAAAGAGACCGCTTTCCAGGAAAACAGAATCGGGCTTACTCCTGAAGCAGTCAGCGTTCTGATCAGTAATGGTCATGAAGTATTAATCGAACACAATGCCGGAGAAGCCGCCCATTATGGAGACAGGGATTACAGTGAAGCGGGCGCACGCATCATATATGAAAAAGCTGAAGTATATAAATGCCCGACCCTGATAAAATCAGCTCCGGTTGTGGAAGAAGATCTGCCCCTTCTGCAAATGAATCAGACCATTATTTCCCCCATTCATTTATCTGCACTTAAATCCGAATTATTACAGAAAATGATGGAGAAACGCATCACAGGTATTTCTTTTGAAAATCTGAAAGATGAAAGCGGCAGTTATCCTATAGTGCGAAGCATGAGTGAAATTGCCGGCGGCGCTGTGATGCTGGTGGCTGCACAGTATCTGAGTTCGGCCAATCATGGTAAGGGTGTATTGCTCGGGGGAATATCCGGCATACCACCCACGAAAGTTATTATACTCGGTGCGGGGATTGTGGGGGAATATGCAGCAAGAGCGGCGCTCGCTCTTGGCGCATCCGTGAAAGTTTTTGATAACAGCGTTTCCCGCCTGAAAAGATTGCAGAATAATATCGGTTTTCGTATATATACATCCGTTATAGAGCCACGCATTCTGTCCAAACAATTGAAAAGTTGCGAAGTGGCTGTTGGTGCACTTTCTTCACAATCCGGTCGCACACCGGTTGTAGTTACGGAAGAAATGGTCAGCAATATGCGTACGGGCAGCGTAATTATAGATGTAAGTATTGACCGTGGAGGATGTTTTGAAACCAGCGAAATCACTTCACACGAACATCCCACATTTATTAAATATGGTGTGATCCACTATTGCGTTCCCAATATCCCTTCGGGTTTCGCCAGAACTGCATCGCAGGCTATCAGCAATGTGATTACGCCCCTTTTACTGGAAGCGTCCGAAGAAGGCGGTTTTGATAATCTTGTATGGCATAAGATCCATTTACGCAGCGGGATATATATGTTTAAAGGAGCGCTTACGAATTTCCATTTGAGTCAACGGTTTGATCTTAAATACACTGATCTGAATTTACTTATCGCTAGTCAGCGATAATACAAGTGTGGAAGTGTGGAAGTGTGGTAGTTAAATTATATCACTCGAAACAATTCAGTTTAAGAAAAAAAACAGGAGAACTACCACACTACCACACTACCACACTACCACACTATTTTTTAAGGTTTTTCATATTAATCTCGGTCTTACAAAAAGAATACTCCAAAACATCATTCGAACTAACAATCACAAGTCTTTCGCTGCAATATTCCCTGATAAGTTCATGATACAATGCAATACCAGACAGATCCAGATTCGTTGTGGGTTCATCCAGAAGAACAACGGGAGTATCGGAAAAGAAAGCCTGTGCGAGTTTTATCCTCTGCTTCATACCTGAAGAATAATACCTGATTTGTTTATCCGAAGCTTCCTGTAATCCGACACGTTTCAGGATCTGTTGAATAGAAATATCAGGCATCAGTGGTTTGAATGACCGGTGAAATCTGAAGAATTCATTGGCTGTCATTTCTTCGACTGTTTCGAGATAAGGTGCAGCAATTGAAATAAGAGGAAAGTATTGCTCTAATGGTATATCGCTTTCGTTATAGTAAGAGATTTTGCCTTCGGTTGGCATCAGCGAACCTGCGATAAATTGAAGTAGTGTGGATTTGCCCGATCCGTTCGGACCCGTAATAGCATATGCATTCGAGGAAAAAAAACTATAGTCGAAATGCCGGAATATCCATTCCCGGTTGAATCGTTTGCCTGCGTCAGACAGGGTAATCCTCATCGAGGTTGCTTTTACTGAAGCGTTTTATGATACCGCGACTGCTTTCCCGGATAAATGTTACGATTTCATCACGCTCATCAGTAGCCGAAAATTCCTCTTCCAGAAATTCAAGTGCCTGGGAAGTATTTAAACCCTTATTGTAGATAATACGGTAAATATCCAGGATATGATTGATCTTATCTATACTGAAACCTCTTCTTTTTAAACCTACAGAATTAACACCGCAATAACTTAATGGCATTCTTCCTGCTTTGATATAGGGAGGAATATCTTTTCCAACAAGGGATCCGCCCTGAAGAAAACTATGTCGTCCAATTCGCACAAATTGGTGAATGGCGCACATTCCGCCAAGAATGGCATAATCTTCAATGACCACATGGCCGGCCACCTGTGTATTATTGCTCATCACGCAATAATCGCCCACTATACAGTCATGCGCCAGATGGCAATAAGCCTGAATAAGACAATTACTGCCAATAGATGTTTTTTCCCTGTCCTTTGTTCCCCTGTTTACGGTAACAAATTCGCGGATGGTAGTGTTATCTCCAATAAATACATTGGAATATTCTCCCTGAAATTTCAAATCCTGCGGAATAGCTGCGATTACTGCGCCAGGAAAAATCCTGCAGTTCTTCCCGATTCTTGCACCTTCCATAATGGTAACATTGGAACCAATCCAGGTTCCTTCTCCAACTTCCACATCCTGATGAATGACGGAAAAAGGATCAATTTTAACATTCGTGGCAACCCGTGCATTTGGGTGAATATACGTATGGGGATGGATCATTCTTTCATCTGTTGATGGTGTGGCCTGCTGCCCGCTCGATACTATTTCTTTGATAATTGCAGGTTGCTTCATAAAAAATGCTGAGCAAAACCCAGCCCTACAAAAATAAACTTATTTGGCACAAATCCTCTAATTTAACTTCGCTTTACCAGCTGTGCCATAAGATCCGCTTCGGTAACTATTTTATTACCGACGAAAACGGTTCCGCGCATTTCAACAATTCCCCTGCGAATGGGATTCATCAACTCCAGTTTCATTACCATCGTGTCTCCAGGTACAACCTTCGCTTTAAATTTACAATTGTCAATCTTTAAAAAATATGTATCGTATTGACTTCCTCCAGCCATGGCATTGATCGCAAGTATACCGCCGGTCTGTGCAAGTGCTTCAACCTGCAATACTCCCGGCATGATAGGATTCCCCGGAAAATGACCTACAAAAAAAGGCTCGTTAAAAGTCACGTTTTTAATTCCGACAATATAGGTATCTGTCAGTTCAATTATTTTATCAACAAGTAAAAAAGGATAACGGTGGGGAAGTGTTTTTTCTATCTGCTGGCTGTTGTATATCGGCTGCTGATTCGGATCATATACCGGAGTATTCTTCAGGTGTTTATTCTTGCGGATATATTGTTTGATTTTCCTCGCAAAATCAACATTGGTAGAATGGCCGGGCCTGTTAGCAATTACATGTCCTTTAATGGGGTAACCTATCAAAGCCAGATCACCAATTACATCCAGCAATTTATGCCGTGCGGGTTCATTCGGAAAACGGAGTTCGAGATTGTTCAGGTAACCGCCACTTTTAACTTCCATGTTCTCGCGGCCGAAGGCTTTGGCAAGTCGCTGCATTTCGTCATCCGTAACTTTTTTGTCAACAATAACTATAGCATTGTTGATATCTCCCCCTTTAATGAGGTTGTTCTCCAGCAGCATTTCGAGTTCATGTAAAAAACAGAACGTGCGACATGGGGCAATTTCCAATTTAAAATCCTTCATGGATTTAAGTCCTGCATGCTGGGTGCCCAGCACCGGGCTATTGAAGTCAATTAATGTAGTAACCTTATATTCCATGGAAGGCATAGCCATCATCTCCACCCGTTTCTTTTCATCGTAATAAGTGATATTATTGTCGATACTGTACCATGCTTTGGCGGCATCCTGTTCATCCAGTCCTACTTCTTCAATGATCTCAACAAAGGGCTCTGAACTGCCGTCGATTATAGGAATTTCAGGTCCGTTTATTTCAATGAGACAGTTGTCGACACCCATACCTACCAGGGCTGCCAAAATATGCTCAATAGTGCTGACACGGGCGCCGTTATCTTCCAGAGTGGTACCACGGGATGTATCGGTAACCAGATCACAATCAGCCTTGATCAGGGGTCTCCCTGCCAGATCAATGCGCTGAAACTGAAATCCATATCCCGGGTTTGCAGGGCGAAGAGTCATATCGACCACAACACCCGTATGCAGGCCCGTACCTGAAATATTTACTGGCTGTTTGAGTGTATGCTGTTTGTCCGGGTTGAATTGTGCGTCCATCTGTAGATTTATGACCCGCAAAGATACAATTTGAGCCTGACTTCCGTTTCCCGGCCAAGAGAGAGTATTAACAAAAAATTACCCACCGATTCTCCATTCCCGGAAATGAATTAATTTTATTTGTATATAAACGAACTTATGGAAGGAAAAAAGCCTAAAATCTTATTGTGCGAAGACGACGCCAATCTCGGCATGGTATTAAAAAACTACCTGGAGTTGAACGATTTTGATGTGACCCTTGAGCGGGATGGAAGATTAGGACTGGCCGCATTTCAGCGCGAGCATTTTGATCTCTGCCTGCTTGATGTAATGATGCCACATATGGATGGATTTACGCTGGCAGAAGAAATTCGAGATGTTAATCCGGATGTTCCTCTTTTCTTTATCAGCGCTAAAACGATGAAGGAAGATATTATTCAGGGATATAAACTGGGCGCGGATGATTATATCACCAAGCCCTTCGACAGCGAAGTATTACTTCTGAAAATCCGCGCGATCCTGAAAAGAAATGACGATTTAAATAAGGAAGCTGATAACAAGGAATACGACCTGGGCTCTTACCATTTTCATCCAAAACTGAGGCAGCTCGTACATAACGGACAAACGCAAACGCTTTCACCCAAAGAAAACGAATTGCTGAAAATGCTTGCCGAACACCTGAATGATTTATTGCCACGGGAAGCTGCACTTAAAAAAATCTGGGGAAGCGACACGTATTTCAATGGCCGGAGTATGGACGTCTATATTGCCAAGCTCAGAAAATATCTGCGCGATGATGTCAATATCGAGATTGTGAATATCCATGGTAATGGTTTCAGGCTGGTGGTTCCTGTAAAGGCAACCGTCTGATTTCCGAGACTCGCCTTCAACAGATTAAATAAATTTTATCTCAGCAAGAATCGGGTTTTATTGATTGAAATGTAACAATGGTTTTGTTACATTAAATGAATAATTATTCATTTTTTGTATCGGTACAGGTTTCCTGATCAGGACTGTTTCAACTAAGTTGTTTGCAATGATAACAAGTGGAAGGGGGAAGGAAGCAAGCTTTCAACGCTCACGAAAATAAAAAAATACCCTTTTGGGTATTTGCTTGTTTTGCGGAGAGGGCGGGATTCGAACCCGCGATAGCGTTTCCACTATACACACTTTCCAGGCGTGCTCCTTCAACCACTCGGACACCTCTCCATCCGTTTTTTAAAACAGGCGGCAAAAGTAACACATCAGGGCTTACCCTGCGAATCTTTTTAATCTACATCACACACCATAAGCTATACAATTTTGCCTTACTCATTCAGCTTTAAGCCTTACGCCTTAAGCCTTAAGCCTTCAGCCTAAGAAAATATTTTCAACGCGTTGGATGTAGTAATCATGGATACTTCCTCAGGGCTAATACCTTTTATCTCAGCCATTTTTTCCGCTATATAAATGATAAAACTGCTTTCATTTCGTTTACCACGAAAAGGAACGGGCGGAAGATAAGGTGCATCTGTTTCGAGGACGATATTTTCCAGCCCAATATTTTTAAGTGCAGCAGGAAGTTTGCTGTTCTTATACGTAAGAGTTCCGCCAATACCTAGATAAAAACCAAGCGCTATAATTTCATTTGCCTGTTTCTCTCCTTCATTAAAACAATGAAATATGCCTCGCAGGTTTCCATTTTGATGTTCTCTGACAACAGAAATAGTCTGATCGATGGAATCGCGCGAATGGATTACAATAGGTAAATCAAACTTCAATGCCCACTCTATTTGCTGATGAAAAGCACTGTATTGTTCCTTTTCAAAACTACGATCCCAATAGAAATCAAGTCCGATTTCGCCTACTGCTGAAAACTTCCTTCGGGCAAGACTTTCCTCTACATGACGTAATGCCTCTTTCACATCATTCTTAACCGAACAAGGGTGAAGTCCCTGCATGGCAAAACAAATGTCCGGATAACGTTTTTCCAGATCCAGCATATCTTTTTCACTCTCCATGTCAATAGCAGGCAAATAAAATCTTATAACCCCCGCAGTCAAGGCTCTTTGCATCATTTTATCAATATCTTCCGCAAATTCTGGGGCATATAAATGACAATGTGTATCAATTAGTTCCATATGAAAATTGAATTGAAGTCTGTGCACGAAATAATACGCCTTATTTTAAAAAATCTCACTAAGGGAAAACACTTAGTCCTTTTTTTGCTCCCTGTCAGACCCCTTTTAGATCGTTCTTCTGAACGGGTAAATGCCTGTATTCCCATGGTTATCTGCGAAATATGTTTGGTGAATCAAAAAAAGTTCTACCTTTAAATCAGTTTTCATAGGGTACGGATTAAAAACGGGCCAGGGTGTCTACCCCGGCCCAATTTTTTTTTAAACGCTTTCTTCTTCCATACTTTCTATTCCTTACGTTGTTTATTTTATAGTTTCGAATGAATATCCCTGACCGGAAAAATACGCAAGAACCATAGGTAAAGCCACCAGTAAAACCTGATATGCTTTGGTGCTGTCATGAAAAACAACAATACTTCCTGATCGGGATTTTCGAATGACTCTTTCAGCAGCAGCTTCACCGGATACTGCCGGATCAAAATCGCCGCTCAGCACATCCCACATAACTATTTTATACTTCAGTTTTTCTTTCAGATTGCGGATCTGGAATGCTGTAACACGCCCATATGGGGGCCTGAATAAATCTGAATCAATCAGCGTGCGCGCTTTTTCAATATTCTCAAAATAGATTTTATTATCCGTTTTCCAGCCATTCAAATGATTATATGTGTGATTGCCGACACGATGGCCCTCCATCAGGATTCGCTTATATATGGCCGTTTCTTCGACAACATTTTTACCTATGCAGAAAAAACTTGCTCTGGCATTATATTTTTTCAATTGGTCCAGCACAAAAGGTGTCGCCTGCGGATGAGGACCGTCATCGAAACTGAGAAAGATTTTTTTTTCTCCGGGTACTAAAGGATAATTCCAGAGACAGGATGGATATAGTTTCCTAAGCCAGAAAGGCGTCTTTGTGAAATAAAACATGCCGCAAGTTACTCAGAAGCTGTTGATGTGGATAACCTGCCCCTGTTGGCGGAATATCTTCCCATTATCTTTCAAAAATGCCTCCTGGCTTGTTTTATCCGTCAGTAGCTTGTCCAAATATATTTTTTCTTCCTCCCTCGTGATCGTCACGGGTTTACCAACATACATGGCCTGATCGCAATACCCTATGAGTAGCGGATCCAGCTGACTGAAGAAAAGGTCCTTTGAGGCGAAAATATCAGACCCGATCACTTTATCGCCCGACATACACACAAACCCTACCACAGCACTGTCGGAATTTTTAAATTTTTGTTTGAAAAAATTAAAATATTCATCATTCAACTGCAACATCCGTTTATCAGTTTTACGCGATAAATAAGCTGAACTTTTACTCGGGATATTACTTTCCCCCAGTTGCTTTGCAATTTCCTGCCAGATCAGCACCTGATTTTTATTTACATCAAGCACTTTTCGAAGAGCGGGATTCGCGAAATTCTCATACGCGAATTTTTTTTCTTTTTCACTCCACCGAAGCTCTTCCACACACATGACTGATACATACTGGTCTCTGCCATTCGGCTCAAGCAGGGTATCACGTGTAATCATCCGGTCCTGCCGCCCTCCCGAGATGAGTTCACCTGAAGAAATATAAATCGTCTGGTCAGAATGATTATTTATTCGCAGGAAATGTACGTTTTCAGTAGAAGCAGTTCCTCTTTCAGAAATCACGGCAATTCCCTGTTTTATCGCCTGACTTAAACTTATCGCTTTTGGCACACGATTTCCAAATCCATTTTTCGGGCGAATGGGAATGATGCGAAGGTTTTTAAATTCAATCGCCGAATCATAATCGACATAAACATTATCGTAGGTAATTTCCTGTGCCTGCAGGAATCTGAAGAAAAAAAGGCATGCGATGGTTACAAAAAATTTCACGGGTGAATATACTATTTCAGCCTGCATTGTGCAACCGCGGCCCTCTTCTTTAACAAAATAATCCTCATCTTTGCTTCCCATGGAAAAAAAAATCAGGGTTCGGTTTGCGCCCAGTCCCACAGGGGGTTTGCACCTGGGTGGTGTTCGTACTGCACTGTATAATTACCTGTTTGCAAAACAACATAGGGGTAGTTTCATTCTGCGAATTGAAGATACAGACCAGAGCCGCTTTGTTGCCGGGGCTGAAGAATATATTTATGAGACCCTTAGATGGTGCGGTCTGGAACCTGATGAAAGTCCTTTACATGGAGGGCCATTTGCCCCATACCGCCAGAGTGAAAGAAAAAAAATCTATCGGGAATATGCTGAGAGACTGGTCCATGCCGGACAGGCTTATATTGCTTTTGATACTCCTGAAGAATTGGAAGCCATGAGATCCAAACACCGGACTGCAACCAACCCTTCTCCCCAGTACGACCATCAAACGCGTACGCATATGCGCAATTCTCTTTCACTTGCTCCCATGGAAACTAAAAAATTGCTGGAAGCAGGTGCCCCTCATGTGATCCGGATCAGGATGCCGGATAACGAAACCCTGCAACTGAATGATATGATACGCGGGCAGGTTGAATTCAACACTTCCCTGGTGGATGATAAAGTTTTACTGAAAGCGGACAATATGCCTACCTATCACCTTGCAGTGGTGGTAGATGATTTTCTTATGCAGGTAACCCATGCTTTCCGGGGTGAGGAGTGGCTCCCCAGCGCACCGGTACACCTGCTTTTATGGAGATATTTATTTGGCGAAGAGAAAATGCCTGCATGGGCACATTTTCCGTTGATTTTAAAACCCGATGGCAACGGCAAACTCAGTAAACGTGATTCAGACCGACTAGGTATTCCCATATTTGCAATGGACTGGAAAGACCCTGCTTCCGGCGAAATCATTTCTGGATTTCGTGAAAAAGGCTTCCTCCCAGAAGCATTCGTAAATTTACTGGCAGTGCTGGGCTGGAATGACGGGACAGAACAGGAACTTTATTCTCTTACAGAACTAGTCGAAAAATTTTCTATTGAGCGCGTACATAAAGCCGGCGCAAAATTCAATTATGAAAAAGCCAAATGGTTCAACCAGGAATGGATCAGGAAAATATCTGTGGAAGAACTAAGCTTTATTGTAAGAAAAATTTATAACCAATACAGTTTACATATTCCGGATGAAATATTTCTACGTTCAGTGATCCTTCTCATCCGAGACCGATGCCACTTACTTCCCGAATTTTATACGCAGGGCAGGTTCTTTTTTGAAGCGCCGCGTCAATGGGATACGGAGTCCATCAGTACAAAATGGAATGCAGCTAAAACAGCATTCTTCATATCTTATATTGAAAAATTCCAGGATATTTCTGAATGGAATGCCTATAATCTTGAAACCGTTTTCAAAGAACTGGCTGCTTCACAAAAAATAAAAGCAGGAGAACTTCAACTTCCTTTTCGCGTCATGCTGGTAGGTGAAAAATCCGGCCCTCCTGTTTTTGATATCGCAGGTCTGCTGGGTAAGAGTGAAACTTCCAAAAGAATAAATAATCTGCTTGCCCTGACAGAAAATTGGTGACTCTCATGAAAAAATTACATGGGTTTTTATATTTACTGGCTTTTCTCAAATTCATACTTCCATTTTTTTTACAGAGTTCTATATATGAACCACACCGCGATGAATTTCTTTACCTCGCCGAGGGAAGCCACCCTGCTTTTGGATTCATGGAAGTGCCACCTCTGCTTTCTGTTTTCGCCTGGATAACAGGACTTTTTGGCAACGGTATGTTCTGGATAAAATTTTGGCCCTCCTTATTTGGTGCATTGAATTTTATCCTGGTGGGTAAACTCATCATTTCGCTCGGCGCTGAAATATTCGCCCTTATACTTCTTTTCTTTTGTTTTTTCTTTACCGGATTTCTTCGCGTACATTTTTTATTCCAGCCCAACTTTCTGGAAATATTTTTTTATACCGTAATTGCTATTGGCCTTATACAATATGTCAGAACTTCGCAGAATAAATGGCTCTACATCACGGGTATCGGGGCGGGTCTTGGCTTGTTGAGTAAATACTCTGTTGCATTTTATCTGATAAGCCTTCTTCCGGCTCTTCTGATTACGAAATACAGAACTATTTTTTTAAACCGGCATTTCTATATTGCACTGGGACTGGCATTCATTATTTTTCTTCCGAATCTGATCTGGCAATACAGTCACCATTTCCCTGTCTTTTATCATATGCATGAGCTGAGTTCCACCCAGCTGCAATATGTAAAACTTTCGTCCTTTCTCTTAGATCAGCTGGTAATGTTTTTACCATGTTGTTTTATCTGGGTGACAGGGTTTCTCTATTTATTCCTGAATAAAGAAGGAAGAACTTTCGTTTTTTTGGGCCTGGCTTATATAGGTGTGGTTGCTATTCTGCTTTGGTTTCATGGAAAAAGTTATTACACACTGGGCCTGTACCCTATTCTTTTCGGATTCGGATCATTTGTTATTGAAAAATGGGCTATCCAATCGCGGTTCTTTCTTCGTTTTATAATTTCTGCTGTCATAATTTTTTTTGGAATCAGATTCACTTTTATATGTCTGCCGCTGATGAGTCCGGTGAACCTGGCAGCTCATTATGAGAAAGCGCGTGCCGCCAATCTTGGTGTATTAAGATGGGAAGATCAGCAGGATCATCCGCTGCCCCAGGATTTCGCTGATATGCTTGGGTGGGAAGAAATGGCAGAAAAAGCCTCTGTGGCTCTTCACTCGCTGGATAGTTCACAGCAGACAAATACTATTATTTTTTGTGATAACTATGGAATGGCAGGAGCGGTTACTTATTATGGAAAAAAATATCACTTGCCGCCTGCCTATAGCGATAATGCCAGTTTTTTATATTGGATTCCCGATAATATATATTTTAAAAACCTGGTTTTGATTGAAAACGATCCCGATGAAATGAAATATGATTTCATAAAGCAATTCTCATCAGCTAAAATAACCGACAGTATAACAAATCCATATGCCAGGGAAAAAGGAACAGCCATCATGCTGCTTACCGGTGCCAGCGATCTTTTCCGTAAATTCTTCAATGAAAAACTAGCTACTGACAGAATTAAAACGCGTGGTTATTAAAAGAGTTTCCGAGAAAACTGTTATGTACATTTGAATGATGAACAAATCCTTCTCTCGACCGATAAGGGTATTGGTGGCCAAAGTCGGGCTTGATGGCCATGACCGTGGTGCAAAAGTAATTGCGGCTGCACTCCGGGATGCAGGAATGGAAGTCATTTATACAGGACTCAGGCAAACTCCTGAAATGGTAGTAAATGCTGCGTTACAGGAAGACGTGGATGCGATTGGTATCAGTATCCTGAGCGGCGCTCATATGACGGTATTTCCGAAAATCATCAAACTGATGAAAGAAAAAAATCTTACAGATGTACTGCTTACCGGTGGAGGAATTATTCCGGAAGAAGACCGTATTCAATTATCAGGGATGGGAGTAGGGAAATTATTTGCTCCTGGTGCTGCAACAACGGATATTTCAGAATACATACGTGATTGGGTTATTGCAAACCGGCTAAACTAAATTTAATATTATGTATGAAACTTTATCAACCGAACTGACGGAAAATATTTACACTATTACAATTAACCGGCCTGATAAATTAAACGCACTCAATACAACAGTAATACGTGAACTCGGAGAAGCAGTGCAGGAAGTTTACGACAATGAACTGATCGGCGCAGCGATTATCACAGGTTCGGGAACCAAAGCTTTTGCTGCGGGAGCAGATATCCGCGGTTTTACCGGACTTTCCAAAGAAGAAGGAATGGCTCTTGCAAAGCAGGGCCTCGGTGTTTTTTTCAAAATTGAAAATGCATCCAAGCCCATTGTTGCAGCAGTGAATGGATTTGCGCTGGGAGGTGGTTGCGAACTTGCAATGGCCTGTCATTTCAGGATCTGTAGTGAAACGGCACAATTCGGGCAACCTGAAATCAGTCTCGGCCTGATTCCGGGGTATGGCGGTACACAGCGTTTAACCCGATATATCGGAAGGGGTCATGCATTGGAGGCCATGCTCTCGGGAAACCTGATCAGTGCTCCGATGGCACTTCAATACGGTCTTGTTAATCATATTACAAGTCAGGAAGAACTATTAAATAAAACCAAATCAGTCCTCAGGATAATTATCAGCAAAGCTCCGCTTGCTATTGCCAGATGCATTGCTGCTGTAAATGCAGTGGCGGGTAACATGGATGGTTATGCGCTCGAAACAAAACTCTTTGGAGAATGTTTTGCCACTGAAGACATGAAGGAAGGCACTGCAGCTTTTCTGGAAAAGAGGAAGGCAATCTTTAGGGGACGGTAGATAATTGTTAATTGTTAATTGTTAATTGTTAATTGTTCTAAGAATTTTTCTATACTTTCTAAAATTTCAGATTAATAGTTTTCTTCAGCTTTAACAATTGACAATTAACAATTGAAGTGTTTTAGTAAGGAA
>JABDDT010000074.1:0-1671 GCA_013287475.1 Bacteroidota bacterium | reverse complement strand
TTATTGCGCAAGCCCCCGTCCAGCTTTATCTTGTAAGGGAAAAAAATGGATGCTTGTTAAAACCTACGGCAGCGCAGTTTATGGAGTAGATGCCATCACCATAACAGTAGAGGTGAATGTCATGAAGGGCAAAAACTATTTCATTGTAGGTCTGCCGGATAATGCCATTAAAGAAAGTCTGCAGCGAATAGAAAGTGCACTGAAAACGAATGGCTTTTTAATGCCCAGAATCAAACTGCTGGTGAACCTTGCGCCTGCTAATATTCGCAAATCGGGTTCTGCCTTTGATCTGCCCATAGCAATCGGCATTCTGGCGGGAAGCGGGCAGTTAAAAAACCTGGATTTACTCCGGCAGTTAGTTATCATGGGTGAATTAAATCTCGATGGAAGCATATTACCTCTGAAAGGTGCGCTGCCTATGGCTATCCAGGCAAGAAAGGAAAAATTTAAAGGATTTGTTGTTCCCAGATCAAATGGCGGTGAAGCGGCCATCGTAAATAAATTAACTGTTTATCCTGTCTCACATATCAGGGAAGTGGTGGAATTTTTGGATGAACGAAAACCTATTGATCCAATTGATCCGGATACAAGAAGGGATTTTTTTTCAACGCAGTATCGGTTTGATATTGATTTCAGGGATGTGCGTGGACAGCAGAATATTAAAAGAGCCCTGGAGATTGCAGCAGCCGGGGGGCATAATGCCATACTTATCGGACCACCCGGTTCAGGCAAGACCATGCTCGCTAAGAGACTGCCAACGATTCTTCCTCCATTGAGCTTGCAGGAAGCACTGGAAACAACGAAGATCCATAGTGTTGCGGGAAAATTGCAACCGGATTCCATGCTGATCGCCCGTCGTCCATTCCGTTCACCACATCATACCATTTCAGATATGGCCCTGGTGGGTGGTGGTGGTCTGCCACAGCCCGGTGAAATCTCCCTGGCCCATAATGGTGTATTATTTTTAGATGAACTTCCGGAGTTCAGACGATCAGTTCTTGAAGTGATGCGGCAACCGATGGAAGAAAGAAGGGTGAATATATGCCGTGCTAAAATGAGCATCGATTTCCCCGCAAGTTTTATGTTGCTTGCCAGTATGAATCCATGCCCCTGCGGATTTTACAATCATCCCGAAAGAGCATGCAGCTGCCCTCCGGGAGCAGTACAGAAATATCTTAACAGAATTTCCGGTCCGCTGCTAGACAGGATTGATCTGCATGTAGAAGTAACACCGGTAGGATTTAATGAATTATCATCGGCAGATCAGGGTGAATCTTCAGAAATTATACGTAACAGGGTTATTAATGCCCGTGAAAAACAGAACAAAAGATTTTCGGATCAAACAGGCATCTATGCAAATGCCCAGATGGACAGCAGCCTGTTAAAAAAAATCTGTATGATAGAAAAAGCGGGGACAGTGCTTCTTAAGTCCGCCATGGAAAAATTGAATCTTTCAGCAAGAGCATACGACCGGATTCTGAAAGTATCAAGGACTATTGCGGATCTGGAAGGAAAAGATGACATTAAAACTGAACACCTGGCAGAAGCCATTCAATACAGGAGTCTTGACAGGGAGTCCTGGGCAGGATAATTCAAGTATCTGCTAAATTTAACAGGCAGAAGTTTTAAGGCACACCTGCTGGCCTTCAGGCAATCGCCGGTTTTACATAA
>JABDDT010000073.1:14432-15349 GCA_013287475.1 Bacteroidota bacterium | reverse complement strand
GTCTGGAGCTGCAAATAGGTATGTGCACCTGTAGTAATGCCGATATTCAAACCACATCCCGCATTCTGACCTTCTTCAATATCAATAATGGAATCGCCCACTTTGATAACTTCCAGGGCATCCTGAATTCCATAAATATCCATAGCAAGATCTATCATCTCCGGATCAGGCCTATTATTTTCAACATCGCTGGAACTGATCAGGCTGTCAAATTCCATTCCTTTTTTCCATCCAAGTTTTTCAATTAATAACTCGGCTGTTTCAGCATTATAGCCGGTATTCAGAACCACTTTAATATTTCTTTCCTTCAAGACTTTGAATAATTCCAGGGCATGCGGTTGAGGAATAACCAGGATTTTTTCATAAGCCTCTGACAAAAGATCTATAAAATCCTGGTAGATTTCATCAGCCAGCGTATTATTATTATTAAGCGCATACACTTTCAAAATGCTCTTTATAGCTTCCAATTTCTCTTTGCCAGCACCTTCTGCAAGAACCTGATCAAGCGAAAAATCGTACCCTTTTTTGTTGATGGATTGCTGAAGTGTTTTGTATACCACATTATCTTCATTCACTGTGGTACCAGCCATGTCAAAAACTATCATGCGGATCATCGGTTATGGTTTAAATCTTTATGTCAAAGTAAGACATCTATTAGCTAGTCTGTTTATTGTAACATTAAGATTACATTATCTAACCATTACGAATATATTAAAACAAACCCCGACAAGATTGTCAGGGTTTTAACTAAACCTTACCCTAAAAAAGTGTTCATAGGGCGCGGCTGTCAAGCCTGTTCACATCATGCTACATTTTTTTTACGGATTCTCTTACTTTTTGTAATATTCTCTTTTATATCAGGTTAACTACCAGCAGCCATTATAAAAAATACAGTGCCGGAAGAGTAATCTGTATAA
>JABDDT010000073.1:2907-14422 GCA_013287475.1 Bacteroidota bacterium | reverse complement strand
CTATAACTTAAATCATGCCTTTATAAAGAATGTTCCGGAATTTTTTTAAATATATGAGGATGAAGCTGTTGGAAAAATATATATTATACCGGCATAATTATATGGGGAATTTTTTTCCAATTTCTTACCCCATTTGAAGAGAGGCTGACGATCCCGATGACTTAACTAAAGGGGTGCAGGTAAATAAATTTCAAAACCAGCGCCCAGTCCGGGTTTGCCATTCGCAAGAATGAAGCCTTTGTGGTTCTGGACTACTTTTTTACAAATGGAGAGGCCGATGCCAGTGCCTTCATATTCTACCCGTGAATGCAGGCGCTGAAAAAGCTCAAATATTTTATCGGCATATTTTTGTTCAAATCCAATACCATTATCGCTAACGGATATTTTCCAATATCCTGTTTCGTTTAATGAAATATCTGAAATATTGATTTCATCCGGTTGAACCCGCCGGGAGCTGATCTGTATAACCGGAGCAATGCCATCCCTTTTATACTTGATCGAATTCATGATCAGGTTTGTAAAAAGCTGGTTGATTTGCAGTGGAACGCAGTTAACCACCGGCAGTTGTTCACGTTGAATTACTGTCTGACTTTCTTCGATCTGTTCATGGATATTATTACAGGCTTCATCCAGGATACCATTTAAATCTGCCAGTTCGAATTCCATTCCGCGGGTGTTCATCCGGGAATAATTCAACAATGAACTGATTAAGTTCTTCATTCTTTTTGTAGACTTCATAACGCGCTGAAGATAATCCAGGGTCTTGTCCGGCAATGGCTCATTGGAATTGCTTAAGATCAGATCGCAAAATGTCTGAATTTTTCTAAGTGGTTCCTGGAGATCGTGGGATGCGATATAAGTAAATGAGGTCAATTCTGCATTATTCTTCTCCAGCTCCGCATTTATATGCTCGAGTTCACGCTGGTACCTGAGGATTGTTTTCTCATCTTGTTTTTTTTGTGTCTGATCTGTTACAATAATGCCTACTGTTGCCAGTTTTGGCTGGAGTGAAGTCAGCGAAATATATACAGGTATCGTTTTAGTTCCGACAGATAAATTAATTTCACCCTTACTTCTTCCATGCATGGATTCATGGAAAAGATGCCCGAATTTTTTCTATCGAATCTTCATGAACGAAATCTCTGATAAACCTGCCGATTACTTTTTCATAGGGCAGATCAAGCATATCGATAAAACAAGTATTGGTATAAACAATCAAACCATCTTCCGTGATATTTACGGCTCCTTCCCCAATCTCTTCAATAAGGACCCGGTATGCGTAGTCTCCGCTCTGAAGAGTATAAATCTCTGACTGGTTATTTTTATTTACGGCAAAGGCGTCTACTTCACCGGCTCTTATGGCATCGATCAGCTGCTCGGAGTCAGCCAGTCTTTCTTCAAGAGTTTCAATTTTTTTCAGCAAATCATCCACGTTTTCAACCATCATGCTTTACTCTTTTATAGGAATACCCAAACCCCTGATCACCTTCTCTGTATCAGAAAATGTCCCGACCAGTGTTTTCTTTGGCAGGGGAAGGCGTTTTATGAGCGAAGGACTGAAAACGATCTGCTGTTCGGATGCCAGTTCCGGATGTTTATAGAGATCTATGATTTCCAGTTTAAAAGAATCTTCTACCAGTCCGGAACATATCTTTTTAATATTTCCAATGGCTTCCATAGACTTAGGCGACATACCTGAAACATATAGCTGCAGCACGAGTTTATCGTCAGCAATCAGGACGGGTATGTTTTTCTTCTTCATGAGTGAATCTTTTTTACCGAAGCAGGCCGGATATTCAAACCAACCAGTACTTTTTCCTCGTTTGACAAATCACCGATAATCTTCCTGATAGGCTCCGGAAATTTTCGTACCAAAGTGGGGATGGCAAAGATCTGATCGCCCTCAGCCAGGCGCGGATTAACCAATAAATCCACTATTTCAATTGTATATTTCCCGGCCAGGTGCTCCCTGCAATATTTGGTTAAATTCTTTAACGCCATAACTGATTTGGGCGTTTGGCCTGCTATATATAACCTGAGTTCCCATATTTCTTTTGACATATGAATTGGAATGGTGTTAAGCCGATTTTTTTATTTTAATCCCTTTGTTATCAATGGTAAATTCCCAAACCAGGTTTGAATGGCCCATCCCCCTGGATTTTACGATACTCAGATTACGCTTACGGACATTGTTCATTTCGTCGTTTGATACCCTTATCCAGGTATCAGCCAGCGATGAAACAGCATCCACTGTCAAATCACTGTAATCATTTCCTTTTTCATGCGTAAGAGAAGTAAACAGCGCGTTGATCAGGTTTACTTTCAGAATATCCATCAAACGGACCAGCATGGCGCGAACCTCACTGCTATTACCAACCGTAACCAGGCTACTGATCGGGTCGATGATAACAGTCCTGGGTTTCAATTCCTTAATCAGTTTATGCAAAACCAGCAGATGCATTTCAAGCCCCTGCAAAGATGATCGGGATGAGTGTATGAAAAGTTTTTTAGATTTTATAAATGGCTTCAGATTGATACCGACCGACATCATATTTCGAACCAGTTGGTCAGGCGACTCTTCAAAGGAAAAATACAGGGTGGATTCATTTCTCCGGCAGCTGCTCAGGGCAAAATAAGAAGAAAGCGTCGTTTTTGAAGTTCCTGCCGACCCTGTGATCAGCACACTGGTACCTCTGAAAAAACCTCCCTTGTCAAAGAGTTTATCTAGATCATCAAAACCGTATGACAATATTTCTGAAGAAGTTTTGTGTTCCAGTTTAAGCGAAGTAATCGGCAGAACTGAAATGCCGGTTTCATCTATAAGAAAAGGATATTCGTTGGTTCCGTGTGTGGATCCTCTGTATTTCACAATTCTGAGACGGCGGGTCGCAATCTGGTCTATCACCCGGAAATCAAGAAGGATAACACAGTCGGAAACATATTCCTCCAAACCCTGACGTGTAAGCGAACTTTCTCCCCTTTCACCGGTAATGATGGCAGTCACGCCCTTTGCCTTCAGCCATTGAAAAAGTCTTCTCAATTCTGAGCGCAGGATCGATGCATTATCCAGACCTCCGAAAAGTGATTCAATGGTATCAAGGACCACTCTTTTGGCACCTATGGCATCGATTGCATGGTTTAATCTGATGAACAGACCCTCCAGATCATACTCTCCTGTTTCCTCGATCTCGCTTTTTTCGATTACAATATGATCTATCCTTAATTTTTTCTGGCTGATCATTTTGTTTAAGTCAAATCCCATGGAATGAACATTCTGATTTAGGTCTTTTTGCGATTCTTCAAAACTCATGAATACACCGGGTTCGTTATAATCTATGATTCCTCTGACAAGAAATTGGATGCCCATCAGGGTCTTGCCGCAGCCCGCACTGCCACAAATCAGGGTTGGACGACCCTTCGGAAAGCCGCCCCCGGTGATTTCATCTAATCCGTCAATCCCGCTTTTCGATTTTTGCAAGCCTTTTATTTTGTCCTGGCTCATTAAAAATTTAATTATTCTTTAAATGTATTCAATTATTCTATTCAAATTGTTTCCATAAAACCAGGAATTTCCGTGGAATTATTTACTCACTTAATGCCTGGGGAATATTTTTTTAAATAATTGTTTTATTTGTATGGCGGTTTATTGTAAACTGCAACTGGAAATTGGTGATACCAAATATTAAAGTCCGCAAATGGTTGAGGCTCAGAAATATTTACCCACTGATTTGAATGAAATCAACCTGGAGAAAGAGACCATTCAGAAACTTCATTTTCATTTCCTTCCTGCCTATGCTTTGTTCCTTCTGGAAAATAAATTAGAGGACCTCTCGGAATATCAGGTAGAATTGTTCAGTGAATTTAATCCCCCTGTCCTGCATTATTTTAATAAATTTAAAAGAGAAGAATTGCTTTATATCGGCCGGCAGGGTCTTGAAAAATTGCTGGGCTTCATCAGTCAGAATAAGGCTGCTGTTTATGTTGAGAATTCCTTAAAGGACTGGCTGAATAACCAGCTGCCACAGATTTCCAGAAACCAGATTGAAGCGGAGGATATCACCCTGATCAACCTGATCAGAAGAAGGCTGTTCGGAAAATATATTTCTTTCTTCACTAAAGATATCGATTCAGCGGTCCTTCTCCTCAACGAGATTGATGACTTTACCACGATATCGGAAACTATTTCTCTGAAATTTTTACTTTCCCTTCAGCAGAATCTGATTGAACAAACCCAGAAATTAGCAAAAATAGGAAACTGGGTTTGGGACCTGGAGAAAAATTCAATATCATGGTCTAAAGAAATATACAGCATCTACGAATTGGAAAATGTCAATATATCAGATATTGATTTGGCTTCTTTTAATCATCCGGAAGACGCAGCCATGGTCCAAAAGAAAATGGAAATTTCAAGGGAGTTAAGAAAGCCCCATGATTTCTATTATCGCATCATTTTGGGTGATGGCAGGGAAAAAACGCTGCATGCAAAGGGCCAGGTAATTTCAAATGCTGCCGGTAAAGCAGAAATGATGTTTGGTACCCTCCAGGATTTTACAGATCAGAAAAGAGTGGAAAATCAACTGGAAGAAAACCAGCATTTCATACAAAAAATCACAGATCTCACTCCCTCTCTCATCACCGTATATAATATCCACACGGGTGAATACCTATTTATTAACCAGGCAATAGAATCCCTGCTGGGCTATGAACGTGAACAGGTCCTGAAGAAAGGGGTTGAATTTTTTAAGGAAATGGTGCACCCGGATGACCTCGAACGCATCCTGAATGAAAACGAAGAAGCTTTGAAACAGGCCAATAATTCAGGATCTGATATGGTAGAAAATATTAAAGAATTCCGCTACCGGATGCGGCATAAAAATCAGGAATACCGGTGGTTCACAACTTATGGTTCAGTGTTCGAAAGGAACAGTGAAAAACAGGTGGAAAAAGTGATCAATATCTCCTTTGACATAACAGAGCAGATTAAAACCAATATACTGCTGGAGGAACGCAATCGCGAAGTCAGGAACCAGGAAGAAAGATACTTCCGGATGATCAACGAGGTACAGGATTACGCAATTCTTCGACTCAGCCGGGAAGGCATTATTGAAAATTGGAACAACGGTGCAAAAAAAATAAAAGGGTATGATGCTGATGAAATCATTGGCAAACATTTCCGGATTTTTTATTCCGCAGAAGATCAGGAAAACCACCTTCCTGAATTCCTGATCCAAAAATCCATTGAAGAAGGTAAGGCTGTACATGAAGGCTGGAGAGTAAGAAAAGATAAAACAAAATTCTGGGGAAGCATTTTAATAACCGCGCTGCATGACGAAGATGGAAAAGTAGTGGGGTTTTCAAAAGTGACCAGGGATTTAACACAAAAGAAAATTGCAGAAGAGCAATTATTAACTTATACTAAGAATATTGAAAAAAATAACCGGGAACTGGAAGAAAAAAATAAACAACTTGAGTCCTTTAATTATATAGCAAGCCACGACTTACAGGAACCCATTCGTAAAATTAAACTCTTCATCAGCCGGTTGAAAGAAGATGAGCCTTTGACTGTGAAAGCCCAGGGAGTCATTTCAAAAATAGAAAATGCCTGCCTTAGGATGCAGGATCTCATCAACGGACTGCTTTTATATTGTCAGGCCGATCACCAGGAAAACAATGAAATCATTTCACTGGATAGTCTGCTGCAGGACGTAATTTCAGAATTAAATGAACAAAAGGAACAAATAGAAATAGTTATTAAAAAAACGCAGCTGCCCTCCCTCAAAATTAATAAGCTTCAATTCAGACAGGTATTTTATAATATTTTGTCCAATTCCATAAAATATAAAAAAGAAAATACTCCCTTGAAACTGGAGATTGATTATTACCCCGAAGACGCTTATCATGTCATTTCCTTTCATGACAATGGTATCGGATTTGACCAGGCATATTCAGATAAAATATTCGGACTTTTCCTGAGATTACATGATAATTCAACTTATGCGGGAACGGGTCTCGGCCTGGCCATCTGCAAAAAAATCGTGGAAAGTCATGGAGGAAAGATCAATGCCTCCGGCTCACTGGGAAAAGGCGCCACGATAACTATCTATTTGCCCGTCGAATGAATCCGGACACTGCGTTAAAAACGAACAGTCAATTAGCAATAGTTTTTTCTAAATAAATCATTGACAACCCATTATATTCTGGCATGGCATTCGTTGATCAAGTAAAAAACTAAAGGATGAACTGGCTGAATATCCGTTTGAATATTTATCTCGTAATTTTTGGACTGCACGCAAACGCACAGTCAATCCATTATAACCTTCAGCAAATGCTGCAGGAAAACAAGATCGCAACGGTTCCTGCGTATGAAACAAAAGTTCTATCCGGAGATAAACCCGGCGCAATTACTACCAAAGGGATTGTCTGGTTAAAAGGAATTGATTTTACGGATGGTACGATTGATATCGATCTTCGTGGCAAGGATGTTTTCCTTCAGAGCTTCCTGGGCATTGCATTTCATGGTACCGATACCAGTCATTGCGACATCATCTATTTCAGACCTTTTAATTTCCGTCATACGGATTCAACACGCTGGAAATGGTCTCTGGCCTATATGCAGATTCCGGATTACAATTATGCACGCTTACGAAAAGAACATCCGGGTGTTTATGAAAACCGAATCGTTCCCCCACCGAAGGCCGATGATTGGTTTCATGCCACTATTGTAATCAGTGGTCACCGCGCAAGTGTATATGTAAATCACAATAAAATCCCTTCACTGGAAGTCACTTTGCTGGAAGGCAGGTCAGACGGATTATTTGGACTTTATTCAGACGGTCTCACAAATGATTTCTCGAATCTTACGATTACAAAGAATCTGCCGGGCATGTCAGGAAATTTAAATGTCCGGCCTTACGATCTTCCGAAATTATTTAAAGAAGATGCACTTGAAAAAGACAATAATAGCCTTGTAGCTTTAACTGATAAGGCGGATAAACCTTCCGTCCGGATCCAGGGAATCGTCTGGTTAAAGAATACTTTGTTCACCAAAGGCACGGTTGATGTTGACTTGCGTGGAAAAAACCAACAGGGGCAGAGTTTCCTTGGTATCGCTTTCAGCGGAAAAGACACGAACGACTATGAATGTCTTTATTTCAGGCCATTCAATTTTGAAACTACTGATTCCCTGCGACAGAAACATATGGTGCAATACATGAGTCTTCCCGATCATGATTGGCAGCAGCTGCGAAATAGTCAACCACTTATTTTCGAACATACGGTAAATCCAATACCGAATCCTGATGGATGGTTCCACGCAACGATTGTGATCAGTGAGGACAGTGTTATGGTCTATGTTAATAATGCTGCAGAACCCAGTTTAAAAGTAAAAAGATTTCGAAATCATACAGGAGAAAAAATCGGGCTCTGGTCCAGCGCATTGCCATCTGATTTTGCCAACCTGATCACCAAATCTTAATTTGATTTCAAATTCATCCGCAGGTCTCCTGATCAAAAATAAATTTCCACACTGAAAATTTATTTCTCCCTTGTATGCTCTTCTATTAGCCTGCCTATTTCGGAAATCGTTTCATTTCTCCTGCCTGTAAGATCTTTCCATCCTTCCCCATCCTTTACAAGATGTCCGAAGAAACTATAGTTCAGTGATACTGTATAATACTGCTTATCTGCAGAGGGCCTGACCCTGGCCTGGAACAGCCTGTTTTCACAGGGAACGGTGAACTCAAATGATTCAATAAATTTTAATGATTCATTGAATTCATCCATCCATGAATCTTGTCTGTATCTGCCAGCCATATTTACTAAATTATTTAGTAAATATAAACCATATTTCAAACCCGATCCAAAAAAAACTTAATTTAATCTTAATCCCCTGGTTTAAGAATATGCAGAGATAAAGCCAGGAGAGATATGACTTGTTGAATATATTTTTTTAATGAGGGTAAAATAACTTTGAGGTGAGAGACTCAGAAACCCGTAAGTAAAAACCCTTATATGAAAACTAACGCTTGCTTTCTTATTTTTGCTAAATGACAATTGAACAGGCAAATAAGAAATTGATTTTAGCCCGGAAGAAAAGGGATAAAATAAATACGGAGATAATGGCCCTCCATAATTTCCTCTTGCAGAAAAAAAAGATTGCCCTTTCAATTCAGGAAAAAAGAAATAAAGAAATCCATGCGCTCTTTTTAAAGAATAAACCCATCAAAGAAATCGCTTCGTCATTTAAATTATCCACCGATCGCATCCGTATAATCTGTCTGCACATGGAGAAACAACAGAAAAAAGAAAAAATAGTGGAAGCCTGGATCAGGCAGAATTCAAAATAAATTTACCTTCTCACTTGTTCTTCGTGGTTTTCGGTGAGTGACCGTAAAAACCTCATTCCTGGTACAAAGATGTAAAGCGAATTTCAGAAATGTAAGCATCAGGAATTTTAAATTTTAAATTTCCCAAAATAGGAACAGGGGCAGGATCATTTAAGTTATTAACATACTGCTAATGCCGGTATGATCACTGGCAGTTATAAATAATCTTTAGTATTTTAAGATGTAAAATCTTACCCAATGAAAAAGGAAATGAAAAGATTATTTATAAAATACCTCGGGAAGAACTATGCAGTGAATACCCTCAAAATACCGGAGCGCGGAAAAATTATATATGATTTAATAACCATTGTTGACCTGGAGACAAACAAGCTGGCATTTACAACTCAAAAATTAGACACTGTAATACTGGATACACATGATAGCATTCCGGAGCTTCTGACCAACCTCATAAAAGACCTGCCGGGAGAACTTGTTACCGCCATCAAAAATGGAATATTAAATGAGTACCATGGTGAGGTTTCTTCATAACCAGGATCTTTCCGTCATTTATAATATTTTAGCTAATTTGTTCCCAAGATCGAATTATAAATGGGCGGCTCATCAATGATAGGAGATCAGGAAGAGCGATTTAAGACATTATTCGACCTCTATAAGAAACCTGTTCACGATTATATACGGAAGATTACTGGTTCCCATGAAGTAGCAGAAGAAATTACACAGGTAGTATTCATTCGTTTATGGAAAAAAATGGGATCTTATGATAAGATTGAAAATATTGACTACTATATTTTCCGAATCGCCCGTAATGAATGCATGAGGTATTTTAAGAAGGCAGCTGTTGAAACCCGGTTATTTAAGGAATTGCAAAAACGGATGACTGCCAATGGCAACAATATCACCGAATATATGAATTATAAAGAAACGGAAGTATTGCTGAACCAGGCCATAGCTTCACTTTCTCCAAAAAGACAAAAAGTATATCAACTTAGCAGGAGCCAGGGTCTCCGGTTGGATGAAATTGCGGTGGAGATGAAATTATCATATAACACAGTCAGGAATCATCTGGTGGAAGCACTCCGCCAGATCCGGAAGTATTATCTGCAAAACTTTCCCTGTATAATTTTGTTGCTATTTTCATTCATTTCCTTTTAATTTCCCTCCATATACCAACTTAATAAGTTATATTCACCTGAAGTATAAAAATAAACTTAACCTTCTCTTAGTACTGAATTCATTTTTTAAGGTCTTTGCCGTTAAATGAAGCAAAGACATAGGCTTTCTTACCAGAATGTCGGTTTCAATTTTCCATCCGCCGGCAAAAATTCCAGAGTGACCATTTTTATAAGAAGGGGCTCGCATTTGACTTAAAATATTTGTTGAATATGCTATTTCTAACGATTGGCTGTAAAGCTCCTTTTAGGGGCCCTGATCCTTTATGCAAACAGCTTTGCTTGCATTTAAAAATGACTTTCATTCTGCTCACCTGTTTTTTGTTGCACGCTAATGCAAATGGAACTTCCAGGAAATTCGCAGACGCAATTAAATATTCTGAAAAAGTAACTTTTAACGGTAAAAATGTTTCTCTCGAAAAACTATTCAATGTTATTGAAGATCAGACCGGATACGTCGTGTTTTACAATTATACAGTTATTCAGAATGCAAAGCCGGTAACCATTCATGCCAAAGACGTACCATTAAAGCAATTCCTTGAAAATTGTCTTAGCAATCAGGGATTAAAATATGTTATCGAAGAAAAGACGATCCTTATAACAAAAAAAGATCTGGCGATAGTTGTCGAAACTGGTCCTAATCTTCCTCCATCAAATGATATTCACGGCCATGTCTCCGACAAACTCGGAAATCCGATGGGAGGAGCAACCGTGTTACTTAAAGGAACAAAAGTGAGTGTATTAACTGATACCAGTGGGAACTTTTCGTTAAGTGCTCCTGAAAATTCCACTCTTATAATCAGTTATGCCGGGTATAAATCCCAGGAAGTTTTGGTAATCGGAGCCAAGTCATTATTTGTTAGTATGCAAGAGTTAAATACCGGCCTTGACGAAGTAGTTGTGGTAGGATATCAGTCCCAAAAACGCTCTGATATTACCGGAGCGGTTTCTGTAGTTAATGTAGAGGATGTTTCAAGAATACCAATTGGTTTTGCTGATCAGGCTTTACAAGGTCAGGCAGCGGGAGTTCGTGTCACACAATCAACCGGCCAGCCTGGGGATGGGATTGCCATGAGAATCCGCGGAGTGGGCACGATCAATAATAATGATCCCCTTTATATTATTGATGGAATACCTACCAAGGATGGAATCAATTTCTTGTCGTCAAACGATATCGCAACGATTACAGTACTAAAAGATGCGGCATCCGCTGCTATTTATGGTGCCCGCTCTGCAAACGGGGTTGTAGTAATCACAACTAAGTCAGGTAAAGCGGGGAAATCGCAAATAAGTTACAATGGATTTTATGGAATTCAGACTCATGGATACCTCACGCCCATGGTCAATAACCAGGAATATGTCACATTATATAATGAGGCAGCTAATAATGATAACGCAGGTGTAACCAACCCCATATTATTAAGGCCGCTGATTCCTGATACTCTCCAGATGGATAATACGAACTGGCTGGGGTCCATATTTAGAAATGCGCCAATTCAAAGCCATGAATTATCTATAACCGGCGGAAGTGATAAAGCGCAATACTTTGTTTCGGGTAATTTATTTGACCAGGACGGAATTATATTGAACTCATGGTATAAACGGTATGCTTTACATGCAAAAGTGAATGTTCAGCTTTCTGAAAAAGTAAGCACGGGAGTAAATATCAATTTATCTTATTCTGATAAAAATGCTATTGGCAGCTCGGGAGATGGCTATGGAGGTAACGGAGGAAGCGTTATCAGGTATGCGCTATTCCGTGATCCCGCCATACCAATCAAAAACCCGGATGGTAGCTATTCAGATTTGCCCGCACATCCCAATTTTTTTGGAGATGGCTACAACCCTGTAGCGCTGGCAGTTTACACAGATAATACCGAAAAACAATACCGTGTATTCGGAGATATTTATGTTCAGTATAATATCCTTAAAAATTTAATTTTTAAAACCAATCTGGGCGGGGATGTCTTCATAAATGAAGACAGAACATTTGACATGAAT
>JABDDT010000073.1:0-2897 GCA_013287475.1 Bacteroidota bacterium | reverse complement strand
GGTACCAATTTACGGGTAAACAGTCCGAGTGTGCTTACTGAAACCAATACGACAAGTTTAAATATGACCTGGAATAACACACTTCGCTATAACAAGACATTTGGTGAAGGCAATAATTTGAGTGTTCTTTTGGGTACGGAAGCGATTAGCAATTCTACATCTTCTCAAACAGGGTCTGACAGAAATTTTCCGACACAGATTCCGAGTCTTGAATTTTTAGGGCTTGGGGCTGATATTTCATCTGAGAAAGTTTCTGAATCGCTGGGGCAATGGTCGCTTTTTTCCCTTTTTGGAAATATAAATTACAATTATAACAGTCTTTATTATTTAACATTCAATGTTAGAAGAGATGGTTCTTCACGCTTTGGTCCTGATAACCGTTACGCTAATTTTTTCTCTGGTTCCGCAGGATGGAGTCTGCATAATGAAAAATGGTTCCAGAATTTATTTCCACAAGTTTCAAAAACAAAACTACGTGCAAGCTATGGTCAAATGGGTAACCAGGATATTGGAAATTATCCCTGGGCTTCCTGGGTACAACCAGGCTACAATTATGTTTTTGGTTCAACACCTGCAAGCGTTCAGGGCTACACCATCTCCAACAGGGGTAATCCGGATGTTAAATGGGAATCTTCAACAGTATCAGATATAGGCCTTGATTTGGCAATATTAAATGACCGGTTAAGTTTGTCCGCCGACTATTTTGTCAGAACAACCACAGATATGCTGGTTCAGGTACCACTCCCTTTGATTGGGGGAAGTGCACTACCACCGTATCAGAATGATGGCAGTGTACAAAACAAGGGATTCGAGTTTGAATTGAATTACAGGAATTCCGGAAGAAAGTTCCAATATAGTATTAATGCAAACTTCGCAACCTTACAGAATAAAGTCTTGTCACTTGCCAATGGCGCTCCCATACAGGGTGGCAGAATTGACAATGGAATTTTTGCAACAAGTACAGCTGTTGGCCACCCGATCGGCTCCTTCTACGGATACCAAATGGAGGGTATTTTTCAAAATACAGCTGATATATTTAAACATGCTTATCAGGGACCTGGTGTAGTACCCGGAGATGTAATGTATAAAGACCAAAACGGAGATGGCGTCATCAATCAAAGCGACCGGACATTTTTAGGCAGCGCAATTCCCTTATTTACTTATGGTCTTACGCTCTCCATGAACTACAGCAATTTTGATCTTTCCATTTTTTTCCAGGGCTCCTATGGCAACAAAATTTATTCTCAGGTAAATCAGGATATCGAAGGTTTTTATCGCCCATTTAACCTTACGCAGCGGGTATATGATACGCGCTGGCATGGAGAAGGTACCAGCAATACCATGCCTTTGGTATCCTGGGATCAGGCCGCAAATAATATTTTAGAACCCTCCAGCCGCTTTCTGCAGGACGCTTCATATGTCAGGCTGAAAAATTTACAGCTGGGTTATACCATACCTGTCAGGATTACTAACAGAGCACATTTAAAAGGACTAAGGATATATTTCACGACTCAGAACCTGATCACCATCACAAAATTTACGGGACTTGACCCGGAAATGCATGTGAGCAATAACGTAAATGCCGAACAATATAAAGGCGATGTGGCTGCTGGAATTGACTGGGGTACCTATCCCGGTTCGAGAAGTTATATCGTGGGTGTGAATCTGAATCTATAATCTGAACAGAATACAAAATATTCATCGATGAATAAATCTTTTTTATATAGTTTGATGTTGGTTTTGATTTTTTCAGGAATGAGTTGTTCAAAATTCCTGACAAAAGATCCACAGGGCGTTTACCCCACAAATCAATTCTATCAAACTTCCGATCAGGCCATCGTTGCAATCAATGCAGCTTATCAACCATTGAATTTTAAATCAGCCACACAAAACCCACTTTGGGTTTTTGGTGATGTTGCTTCAGATGATGCAGTCAAAGGTGGTCTTGCAGGAGACGAACCGGATATCGGATTAATTGACCAGTTTAATATCACCCCTATCAACAGCAATCTTCAATATGAGTGGGGCACTTTGTATGAAGGGATCACCCGTTGTAATCTGGTGTTAGCTTATGTACCTGCAATAGTTATGGATACAGCCACCCGTTCAAGGATATTGGGAGAAGCAAAATTTCTTCGTGCATGGTATTATTTTACACTGGTCAATATTTTTGGAGCCGTACCTATTGTGCTTACACCATTAAATCCAAACCAGTTACAAATCCCTCAGTCGTCTGACACGATAATCTATTCATCAGTGATCGAACCTGATCTTGTATCTGCGATACAAATACTGCCTGCGGGTTATACAGGAACAAATGTTGGCCGCGCTACCAGTGGTGCAGCTATGGCTCTGCTGGCGAAAGTTTATTTGTACCAGCAAAAATGGGATTCGTCAATGGTCGCCTCACAGGCAGTAATTAATAGTGGCTTATACAGCCTGATGCCATTGTATTCGCAGGAGTTCAGCGCAGATTTTAAAAATAACCAGGAATCCATATTTGAAGTGCAAATGCTTTCCGGTCAGGTTCCGCAGACAGGTAACGCACTGAATCAATGGTTTGCTCCGGCTGTAGATAATGGATACTATTTCAATGCTCCAACTCAGGGTTTCGTATCTGAATTTGAAGTTACGCCTGCTGGAGTACCGGATCCCAGATTAAATTATACTGTAGGAATTGACAGCATGGCATGGTTCAATGGTGAAATATTCAGCGGAACCTGGTCACCTACAAGTTACCTGACACGCAAATATCAACAGCCTTTTTCTGAAGTTCCAATCAGTCTGAAAGGTGACGGAAGCTGCAATTATCTTGCAATTCGCTTTGCCGATGTGTTGCTTATGTATGCAGAAGCGCTGAATGCAACAGGGAATCCTACAGCGGCTTTAGTGCCATT
>JABDDT010000072.1 GCA_013287475.1 Bacteroidota bacterium | reverse complement strand
TTATTACGCGAGTTGTTATTAATGGATAAAAATACTTGGAACGAGATATTCTGGTATTCGTTAAAGAATTACGACATTTGGATTATAATTCGACCTTGTAAAATCCAGTCCTTTTTAACTTGATGAAACAAAAGAAATTCTTCCGCACTTTTATGTCTGCAAGCATCCTGCTGGCCTGCAGTTTACAGTTATATGCACAGGCTGACGACAGGCCGAGACTTATTGCGCTTGAAAAAAGACGGATTGAAGCGATGACCCATCGCGATACGACCATGCTATCCGGGTTGTTGGCAGACAGTCTTATTTATGTTCATTCGAGCGGTGTAATAGATAATAAGACTTCTTTTTTAAAAGATATAGCATCCGGCCGTATCGTTTACCTGTTTATTCTCACAGAAAAAGTTACTGCCTCCATCGACGGGAATTATGCCTGGATCTACGGCAGGGCGAATGTCAGGTTCAAACTGGCCAGCATGACCGGCAATATCGACCAGTATATCAGTTTCGTTGAAGTTTATCAGCACAAGCGTTATCAGTGGCAATTGGTTCTCTGCCATAACGCGAGGATCGATAGTAATGCACCTTATTTTAATAATACTGTTCCCCAGGTAAAGCCAGGAGAAGTGCCATCCATTTATTAATAATCAACCTGCTTGATTAGAACCACTGAACCGCTTTTCACTTCCCATTTGCCCAGATAGGAATTAAAGTTACTTAATTGAACTCATTAATCTGAAGAAGGGACCAACCTGGCTTTAAGATCCGGATCCTTTATCGTTTTATCGAAAGGGAACATGGGCCGTTCAATTCTTTTATAGTTAAGCCTTTCCAGATCCTGATCAACACCTCCAGGCGTAAGTGCCATGATCCAGTCCGCCCGCATCGCATAAAGTTCAGGTTCCAGGTATCCGATTTTGACGACAACGATATCTGATTTTCTTAGATTCAATCCCAGCCTGGTAAAATCAATTTCTTTATGATAGGGTTTCCTTTTCTGAGTAATAATTATATGAACACTTCCAACTTTTACTGCAGCTTCAACTTCAGCGTCTTTATCACCATATACAATAGATTCAACCGTTCCGGAGATTAATAATGGAGGAGCAAATCTTGCATCAACCATGGCTCCGGCATATCCTTCCACATGGTTACCGACTCCGGCTTTTATTACATTTTTAATAAGATCAGGTCCCGGAATGGATGCATAAATAAGTGAAGGTCCATTGGAAGATTTGAACTCAGGACGATCAAGTATTTCTTTTAATGTCCAGGTTACATCCCCTGCACCACCAGCCGTTGGATTATCGCCCATATCGCTGATAAAAAAAGGATGTTTAGTACTTATCAAAGCACTATCCAGACAAACCTTTAAAGATGCTACGGGTGCCACAAATGCAAAATGGTATCGCTCTTTCCAAAAACTCTGTGCCAGTTGCTCTGCAGTCTGAATTACTTTTCCCTTATCAAACCCTGTAACCATCACTACGGCATGATTGCGCGGTTCATCGGCCCATGCATATCCTATCCATATAGCTGCATCAATAATCCCGGTTTGCGCAGCAGCAGGAGCAACAGCCGCATAAATACTCTTTCCCGGTTCAATTCTCGTACTCGTCTTTTCTCCTGGCAGAAGAACGGGGATAGAAACATAAGCCTTATAAGGTTTCCCCTTTCCACTTTCAATCAGGTCAATCAGGTTTACAACTGCCCGTTGTTTTGTATCCATGGCATCTTCGTGCGGAGCTTTCCGGTAGCAGGTGATCAGATCAGAATTTTCTGCCAGTCGCCAGGAAACATTTCCATGGAGATCCATAGAAGTCGAAATAATAGTTTTCTTCCCGACTACTTTCCGGATCCTTACAATAAAATCACCTTCGGGATCATCGAGACCAACCACACTCATGGCTCCATGGATATCAAACCAGAGACCATCATAAGGCAAATGTTTTTGTAAAGAATCGAGGGTTTTGTTCACCAGTGATTCAAAGGCTTCCCTTGTCACCGCTCCTCCCGGCAGTGCATGGCCGACTAAAGTTGGAATCCAAACTGCCCTCGAACGAATTGGAGATTCGGGAGATAAAAACGGATATACAGAGTAAACATCCCTGCCATAAGATGCATGAAAAGCATTTTCATCCGTGAGTGCCGGTGAAAATGTACTGGATTCAATTCCAAGCCCTGCAATGGCAACGCGGGGAAGTGGTTTTGGCTGAGCCATTACGATCCCTGTCATCAAAAAGAATGAAACTATAAAAGTGAAAATATTTCTCATGTTTAAAATATTAATCTGAAGAATGGGCTTCCGTTTTATGAATGAAGAAGCTATTGAAAATAAACAATCTATCCCATTTATTGCTGTGGTTATTCATGTATTTTCACTGGCTCAAACTTTTATTTCATGAAAATCCTAAAAAAGATACTCGAAGAAATTAAAATTATTTTACGAACTGCTACCTATTTCGCGATTGTATTTTTACTTATGATGGTTATGAAAAAGCTTTATCTGGAGGATTATAATATTGAATTTACAGGTTTATCGCAGGCAATTATTGGTGCACTTGTTATGGCAAAAGTTATTATCCTGATGGAGCTTATTTCTTTAGGTCCCTGGGTGCAACGGCAGCCACCGATCGTCGATGTCATCATACGCACTTTACTTTATACTCTTGGTGTTTTGATCGTCGTTGTATTGGAAAAAGCATTTGAGGACCGGCATAAAGCAACTGGTTATGGAGAAGCCATTTCATATGTGTTAAGTCATCGCGATATCTATCATGTCTGGGCCACAACTATTGGAGCTGCCGGATCCATTCTTGTTTATAATGCGTTTTCAGTTGTGCAGCGCACTATGGGAAAAAATGGATTAGCAAAATTGTTTTTTTCCAAATCACTTAATCAGGTTGAACATCTGCAGTCAAAATAATATGAAAAGTTAAATGACACACGGGGAGGAATGTCTACACAACCCGTTCAATTCATTTCAGGAAATCCATATTTACAAGGAGTTAGCCCTGGCAGGGTTTTTAAGTATATAGAGTATAATAACTACTATATGAAATACACTTTAAAAAACTTGTTGGGACTTGCGGCTTTTCTTTTCATGGTGGCTTTTTCGATGTCAGGATGTGCAGAAAGTCATTATTATGACACCTATCATCACCATTCAAGGGGTTGGTATGATAATCATCACCAACCGCCACCACCGAATGTAAATTTTGATGTGGAAGTACATAATTAACGAAGATTATTTTTTATAAGAAATCAAAGCCCTGGGGCACCGGGGCTTTTTAATTTAATTTTGTCGCCAGAAAATCGGAAAGCTGTTTTGTATCCATATTATTTGCAATAATTTTACCGGAACCATCCAGAAGAAAATTAGTCGGGAACAAACTAATCCTCAAATTGTCAGTAGTTTCCCTTGGCACCCTAAACTGGCTCCAGTTCAAAGATTTATTTTTAATAACATCTTTCCATGCAGTTATTTCAAAAGCGGAAGTATCATTTGAAATTCCGATTATCATAAAACCCTTATTCTGATATTTATCTACGATTTTAATATAATCGGGGAATTCACCAATACAGACACTACAATGACTAAACCAAAAGTCAACTAATGTGTATCTGGACTGAAGGGACCCCCAAGAAATTTCGTGACTTTTACTTTGCAAGTCTACAACATTCATTATGGGAAATTCTGCACCTGTTCTTGTTAATCGTAAATGATTTAATTCATCCTGAATTCTAACTCCAAGATTTGAGGATTTTATTTTTTCTGTTAAGTCAGCATAAGAAGAATCCAATTGTAAATCATAACCATCTCTCAATTCATAGGAGATTTCCCAGAGAACCACATAGGAGGAGGGATGTTTTTTAGCATACAAACGTAAATATTCTTTTCTGGCTTCTTTCTTTTTATTGTAGTCCTTTATTTTGTCAAAGGATTGAAATTCTGATGAACGATATTCCTTTAAATATTCAAGCATGGATTCATTTTGAATATTTGGTGTTTCCCGTGAAGAATCAGCATTACAAATGATCGTCTGGATCCCCGGTTCTATAAAAAATCTGTCAGAAATATAGGATTGCCTTTCATTTTTTAGCAGAAGCATAACTTCATAAGGGGTATTTATTTTTCCTTCAATTCTGAATTTACCATTCTTAACCAATACAGGAGTAAAATTAAAATTTTCAGGATAAGCAGTAATATTTCCAGATCCTAAAAGATTTATCATTCCGCTGTCTGCATTAATGGAACCAGATAAAATAAATGAATCTTTCGTCTGTCCCTGGGAACTATTATACCAGAAGAAAAGAATAATAAAAGTGATCTTCTTCAATATGAAACATTTTTATAACAATGATGTGCTTACCGAATTTCTCTAAATAAACTTTTCTAAGATGATTAAAATTCAATTATTGTTTTTCTCTGATAGCTTTGAATTCAGATCCGGGTTTCCATGCCGGCCAGGTTGTTTCGAAAGCAAGGCGTTTACCGATCATGAATAAAAGTTCCATATCCTGCATGCCGCCTTCGAATGTCCAGGCAGCATCATACTCATCCGATTGCGAATGATAATGATGTGCTACATAATCGTCCTCCTGCTTCCTGCCATACTCTTTTCCTTTTCCAACAATATCAATTCCTCCTGAGACATCGAGTGCGGGAACACCAACCTTAGCGAGACTGAAATGATCTGAGCGATAATAATGTCCCGCTTCGGGATGCGCTTCAGGAGCGATATACCTGCCCTGGATTTTAGCAGCATCTGCCACGTATTCTTCAAGTTCATTTTGTCCAAAACCGGTAATCACGATATCATTACTTTTTTCCATCGGTTTAATACCATCCATATTTAAATCGGCCACGGTTTTTTTGAGTGGATAGATCGGATGCTGTCCATAATATTCAGACCCCAGAAGACCCTGTTCTTCTCCGGTTACCGATAGAAATAAAATCGTCCGTTCAGGTTTTTCCTTCAGGTTGTTAAAAGCTCTTGCCATTTCAATAAGTGCTGCTGTACCGCTGGCATTATCGATGGCTCCGTTGAAGATTGAATCACCCTTCGCATCTGGCTTCCCTATACCCAGATGATCCCAGTGAGCCGTGTAAAGAATATATTCATCCGGTCTTTTAGTTCCAGTAATTTTTGCAATAACGTTATGAGAAATATTATATACTGCATTTACTCTTACACTGGCAGAAAGTCTTTCATGAAGAGAAAACGCTTTAAACCCATGGTTATTCGCCTGCACCAGCAGAGCAGTATCTTTCCCTGCTGCCTTCAGTATTTTTTTTGCAGCATCAGCACTTACCCATCCACGTAAGGCGCAATGATACTGATTGCTTCCCCTTTTATCCAGGTAAAGGTTTGAAGATCCCCATGAGTGCTGTATTACGCTGAAAGGATAGGAAGCTGCATTTGTATTATGGATGATGAAACAGGCTTTAGCACCTTGTCTTGCTGCTTCCTCGTATTTATATGTCCACCTGCCATAGTAGGTCATGGTCCTTCCTTTAAAAATACTCGTGTCCGCAGTTCCAAAACCGGGATCATTCACCATCACCAATACTACTTTTCCTTTCACGTTTATTCCCGCATAGTCGTTCCAGTTATACTCAGGGGCTACTACGCCATATCCAGCAAAAATGAGTTCATCCCTGTTGAGAGAGATCACTGAATCCGTATTTTCCGTTGTAATTACAAAATCGCTCACATTATGAAGAACAAAATTTCCTTTGGCTGATTCAACCTTTAAAGTGGAATCCGGATGCGGAGTAATCTCTGCCAGGGGCACATCCTGCAGATAACTGCTTCCATTACCAGGTTCAAGTCCTATGGAACGAAACTGATTTTCAACATATGCCAGGGTTCGGGTTTCCCCTACTGTAAAAGGTTTCCTTCCCTGGAAAGAATCAGAAGCCAGGATGATGATATGCTGCGCGAGACTTTCCTTGTTGAATATTGAACTGGTGGTTTTAGTCTCCTGCGTGGGGTGGTTGCATGATTGCAGGGCAGAGATGAGAACGACTAAGAAAATGAAATTCTGAAAAGCTTTGGAGAACATATAAATCTTTAATTATTGATAAAGATCTGATGTTTATCCGTGAATTTGAAATGTTCAGTCTTTTTATCACAATAGCTATACCAGCGTATTACCAGTAGGCGACCATGTCCATACGAAGTCCATTGTTTGATGGACTTCGTATGGACTTGGTACAGCTCGGATAGCCTTTTGTCCGGAATGATATACTGATCGGGTACAACCCTCCAATAGCCGCATATCACGTCGCGGATTCACCGAAAGAACCTGATGTTCGGATTGCCTTCGGGATGGGTTCGGGTTGCCTATCCGAAATCCGGGTAGCCAAAGCGAAGGAATCCAATTATCATTTCGAAAGAAACGCTGACCAGGTAATCAGGGATAATGGTCCGGATAGGTTGAAAACGGCTTCGCTGCCTTTCAACCCCCAAACTTTTGAAAGGATTAACTAAACATACGCTAAAAGGCATCCAATTTAATTTCGCACCAATTTAAATTTGATTTATATATTCAGATTCACCCATCTTAAATAATTTAAAATGAAAGCATTTTTATTTCTGACCATCTTACTGATTTTTTGTTCTATCCGATCTTCAGGACAGAACTCTGATATTGAAACACTAAAAAAGCTCAACAGGGATTTTCTTAACTGCATCGTCAACAGGGATACTGCTACCCTGAGCAAAATATTAGCCTATGATTTCCTGTTGATTAATCCTGGCGGTATGAAACGAAACAAAGCGGATAATTTATCTATGGTTCTGGCATCCAATCAAAAGATGTCGGTAAATATTGACAGTGTCGAAATAAGGTTGTTATCCGGCGAAGTTGGATTGGTAACTGCATGGACTAATAATAAAATTGAGGCAGACAACAAAGAAACGGTGTTCAAAATTTGCTATCAGGATGTTTATATGAAAAGAAGGAATAAATGGGTTGCGGTTGCGGCGCATGTTAGTGCGCTGAGTAGTAACTAATAGTCAAGTCTTAAGCTTTCGTTGTTTTTTAAATGATACAAGCTAATACCAGCTTACTGGCCGCCACAATGATCAATTTTGAATAATTAAATAACATTTGTGGCATTTTAAATTCTTATACGGATTACCGTATTATCTACCATTATTACTGATTACATCTATAAATGTACATGGGGTTGAATACTTGCATTAATTTCGATTGCTGAATCTAACAAATTTGGATAAAATCATAAAAATAGAAAGCGTTGCACTGTTTAATGCCCAGAGAGGACAGGAAACCCTTCACCCGCTCGTAACCGTTTTGGATCAGGTAAAATCGAAACCCCTATATCCGGCACGTTTTATCTCCGGACTATATATCATTTATTTAAAAGAAGTAAAGTGCGGTGAACTGAAATATGGCCGAAGTAATTATGATTATGAAGAAGGAACATTGGTTTTTATTGCACCCGGACAGGTTTATGGCATAGATGAAAAATTGAAAGCTGTGCAGCCAAAGGGCTGGGCTCTTGCATTTCACCCCGACCTGATTCATGGAACTTCACTTGGCAGACATATAAAAGAATATAATTTTTTCTCTTACGACGTGAATGAAGCGTTGCATGTTTCTGAACGTGAAAGACAGGTAGTAACGGAATGCTTTATCAAAATCAAGTATGAGCTGGAACACGCTATAGATAAACACAGCAAGAACTTAATTGTAAGTAATATTGAACTTTTACTTAATTATTGTGTTCGATTTTACGACAGACAGTTTATAACGAGGGACAGTATTCATAAAGATATACTCACGAAGTTTGAGTCATTACTTGATGAATATTTTCAATCAGATAAACCAAAAATATCCGGTCTTCCCTCAGTAACATATTGTGCCGGACAGTTTAATTTATCCCCTAACTATTTCTGTGATCTGGTAAAGAAGGAAATAGGAAAAACAGCACAGGATTATATTCAGGAAAAACTGATAGATGTAGCCAAAGAGAAAGTTTTCGACATCAGTAAGTCGATCAGTGAAATTGCTTATGAAATGGGTTTTAAATATCCCCAGCATTTTACCAGGCTTTTTAAACAGCGTGTCGGGCAGTCACCCAATGAATACCGGTTACTTAATTAATAATAAAATGAAAATAAAGAAACCTGGTTTAGTTTCTATTGTTATATTATTATTTGTATTTTTTTTCTACGGAAACGCCTTTTCACAAGAGAAAAAACAAATCGTAAGAATGGCAAAACTTGTAATCGACTCTGTCCAACTGGAAAGTTATAATGCTTTTCTTAAGGAGGGTATCGAAACTGCCATACGAGTAGAGCCTGGCGTTCTGATGATGAATGCCGTTTATGAAAAAAATAATCCTACGCATGTTTTTGTGGTAGAAGTTTATGCAAGTGACAGCGCTTATAAGGCTCACCTGCAAGCCCCTCATTTCAAAAAATATAAAATGGGCACTAAGGACATGGTTAAAAATCTTGAACTTATAGATGTTGTTCCGATTTCCCTCGAATCCAAACTAAATTGAAAATATATTTTCTGCACCCAGACAGTCTTTGATTCATTCAAAAGAGTTTAAATAATCAAAAAAATGCAAACGAGAAAACTAGGTAACAGCGGTCTTGAAGTTTCAGCAATCGGTCTTGGTTGTATGGGTATGACTTATTCTTATACTCCATTTCCAGAGAAAAAAGATATGATTGTATTGATGAGTAAAGCTATAGAACAGGGCGTAACTTTTTTTGATACTGCGGAAGTATATGGTCCCTACAATAACGAAGAACTGGTGGGAGAAGCGCTGACTCCTTTTCGCAACAAAGTGGTGATAGCTACAAAATTTGGATTTGATATAAAGGATGGTAAAATGGTGGGAGTAAATAGCCATCCAGACAATATTAAAAAAGCTGTGGAAGGCTCACTACATAGATTAAAGACTGATGTGATCGATTTGTTGTATCAGCATCGGGTAGATCCAAAAATTCCTATTGAAGATGTTGCCGGTACTGTAAAAGATTTGATCAAAGAAGGAAAAGTAAAACACTTCGGTCTTTCTGAAGCGGGTGCAAGTACAATACGCCGCGCGCATGCAGTGCAGCCGGTTGCCGCATTACAAAGTGAATATTCTCTCTGGACAAGACAGCACGAATTAGAAATAATCCCAACCATCGAAGAGCTTGGCATCGGCTTTGTTGCTTTTAGTCCCCTCGGTAAAGGATTTTTAGCTGGTAAAATTGATGAGAATACAAAATTTGGAGATGGCGACATTCGTAAAGTTCTTCCCAGGTTTACAGAAGAAGCCCGTACTGCTAATAAAACCCTATTGGAATTACTTAGTCAGTTTGCAGAGAAAAGAAATGCCACACCTGCCCAAATTGCGATAGCATGGGTACTGGCACAAAAACCATGGATCGTTCCTATTCCTGGCACTACAAAATTGCATCGGCTGACAGAAAATAACGGAGCAGCTTCCATCCAACTAACAAAATCAGAGCTTCAGGAAATCGAAGATGCTTCTGCACAAATAAAAATCATGGGTACGCGTTACACCGAAGCCATGGAAAAATCAACCGGATTATAAATGTGGACAAAAGAAAATATCACCGATCAGTCAGGCAAAACAATCATAGTAACAGGAGCCAATACGGGCGTAGGCTTTGAAACAGCGTTCGCATTCTATGAAAAAGGCGCGCATGTAATATTGGCTGGCAGAGACTTGAATAAAGTTGAAGAGGCCATTGAAAGAATCAGGAAACTAAAAGGAAATGGTTCATTAGAAGTCGGTATCATTGATTTAGCCAGTTTGAAATCAGTTAAACGATTTGCTGAATCATTCATCATAAAACATAAACAACTAAACCTGCTGATCAATAATGGCGGCGTTATGATTCCGCCCGCTTCTAAAACGGTCGAAGGATTTGAATTGCAATTCGGCGTGAACTTTCTGGGACATTTTGCACTGACCGGTTTCCTGTTTCCTCTACTCGAAAAAACAATGGGTTCCAGAATCATCACAGTAAGCAGTCTGGCATATTTAAGAGGAGTTATCGACTTTGGTAATTTAAAATCGGAAAAATCCTATGATCCCATGCGGGAATATTGTCAGAGTAAACTGGCAGATATTATTTTTTCGATTGAACTACAACGCAGATTATCCGCGAATCAGAAACAAACCGTTTCTATCGCAGCGCAACCTGGCGCCAATAAAACAGAACTGACAAGGCATATGAGCAGTGAGGCTCTCGCTGAAGGCATTGAACGGGTTGGCACGCTCATGGATCCTTGGCAGGGAGCGTTACCATCTTTATATGCTGCCACTTCTACTGAAGCTACCGGAGGGAAATTGTATGGTCCGGATAAAGATGGTGGATACAGAGGTTATCCAGCAGAAGCCATTATTACTGCCAACGCATTGGATGAAGTGGTAGCTAAAAAACTTTGGAGTTTTGCTGAACAAGCGACAGGCGTTTATTTTCCTTAAAGCACTTACTTTCATTGAACATTTTGAATCGCTCACTTGTCCGCTCGCACAACTCAACCTTTTACTGCCCGTTCGTATTCGCCAAGAAGCTCTGTAGTTTTATTAACTATGGATTGCTGAAAATTATAAAGGAGCTGGTTGGTTACTAAATAATCTTTAATAAAATCACTGTAAGCATTTGCGAATTGACTGAAGATATCTGCGTTGGTTTCAGCTTGTGCCGCAAACAAGTCCATTAGAGGCATTAACTTATCTGACATTATTTTTATTTTGCCCTCCAGTTCGGCCGTGCTTTCTATACAGGGTAGAAATTCCTGAACAAATTCGCTGGCAAGCGTTACTTTTTCTCTTTCCACATATGCATTTTGAGTCATTGCTTTTATATAAAAGTTAAGAAATTTGTCCCGTGCCTGGAAATGAAAAGCCACTAGAGCAGCTGCTAAGTGGCTTTATGCGTTAAGCGTTATGCATTCAGCTTAAAAGTACCCCAGACGGGAATCGAACCCGTACCCGCATTTCTGCAGACAGGATTTTAAGTCCTGCGCGTCTACCTGTTCCGCCACCAGGGTATATTCAAAAAAAACTCCCACTGTAAGCAGGAGATGATCCGCCTATGCTAAAGCTTCGGTGGATAAGAGCGGAAGACCGGGCTCGAACCGGCCACCCCGACCTTGGCAAGGTCGTGCTCTACCAAATGAGCTACTTCCGCTGATCAATAATCGTAAGAACTTAAGAGGGGCAGCAAAAATAAGAATTCCCTGCCTCCTTTGAAAATATTTTACTACTTGTATTCAGGTGTATACTGGGTATTGGCAGGAATTATTACATCTGGTTTGCCCTTATAACGGTGAACGTACAATCCATAAGAGCCGCCTATCAGAAGTGCAATAATGCAAAAAACTTCGAGGTAAAACAAAAAAACGGAAGAATCCACCCAGTTATACTTAATGTCCTTTACCATGGGATCTTTGTACTCTACTACTTCCTCTTCGTGCATAAGAATCAGTTATTTACAGCGCAAAAATAGCAGATTCATTCAGAAAATCATCTTTTGTCACCTACAATTTCATCAAATCTTTCCTTTCCCAGCACAAAATGTTTCCAGGCTACACTATGAAGGTACCAACCTGATAGACGCGCTTTTCGCCGAACAGGGAAGACACTCTCTTTCCGCTTGAAAACTAACCATTTTAAAAAGGCCAAATGCGCTTCCCCGACTGCAAGAAAATACACAAACTGACCGGCAAAAAGGGATTTAAAAGCAGAAATAAAATCTAATATTACACGCAGCGGAATCTTCCAGAAAGACTGACGCTTGGGAAGATTTTTTGCCAGCATGATCATATTATTCCTGAAATTCAGAAATACCTTTCTTTCATTTCCCTTCGGCAAGGTGCCTCCACCAACATGATACACGACAGACGAAGGACATGCATAAATACTATACCCCAGCAATTGCAAACGCCAGCAGAAATCGATTTCTTCCATATGCGCAAAAAAATAAGTGTCCAGTCCACCGGCCAGGTAAAATAATTCTGATCTCACGAATAAAGCAGCGCCACTTGCCCAGAAAACTTTTTGTGAATCATTATACTGCCCCCTGTCTGTTTCGCAAATATCGAATATCCGTCCGCGTGCAAAAGGATAGCCCAGGCAGTCCAGCCATCCACCGGCAGCTCCGGCATATTCAAACTGATCCTTTTGGTGATAGCTTAAGATTTTAGGCTGGCAGGCCCCGATCTTCTTATCCTTCTCCATTAATTCCACCACCGGCTCTATCCAGTCGGGTCGCACTTCTACATCTGAATTGAGTAAAACGTAATAGTCTGACTTCACTTCCTTTAAAGCCACATTATAACCGCCGGCATATCCATGGTTTCTTCTCAACTCAATAATCCTTATGCCGGGATAAACAGATCGTAGAAATGCAATAGAATCATCGGTAGACGCATTATCGGCCACGATGATCTCCATATTGGAATAAGTGCCAGCCAATACAGAAGGCAGGAACTGCTCCAGGTATTTGCGCCCGTTATAATTAATAATGACAACCGATACTTTAGCCAATCTGTATGAAGGTTTGAAATAAAAAAGCCGGCCAAAAGTAAGGCTTTGACCTGTAAACGTTAAGTGAAATATGATTTCGTCCGCTTTACCTACTTTAGCGGCATGATCGGATTTCGATTTAACTGGCGATGGCTAATGGCCCTTCTTGGAATTGCTATCGTATGCGGAACCATCTTCTATTCGCAATTCCTGGCCAAGAAGATTCAAAGGGAGGAACAGCAGAAAATCGAACAATGGCTGGCGGCAAGTAAAGCAGTAATAAATCCTGATCTGACACTTCCCAACCTGATCCGAAATGAGCAACATTCCATACCCATTATTGAAACAAATGAGAATGACAGTATAACGAATTTTTTTAACCTGGATTCCCTGAAAATTGAAAATGACAAATCCTATCTTTCAAAACAGCTCAAAATATTTCGTTCACAAAATTCCCCCCTGGAAATTAAATGGAGCGATTCACCTTATACAGCTAACCGTTATTACTACGGACATACCGCTTTACTCGACGAAGTGCGTTATTTTCCGATCATACAATTACTGCTGGTTGCAGTGTTGATTTTTTTTATTATCTATTCTATCACCTCACATAATCGTGCGACACAAAACCAGGTCTGGGCAGGAATGGCAAAAGAAACGGCCCATCAGTTGGGTACTCCTTTGTCTTCCCTGCAGGGTTGGATTGAAATGTTGAAAGAAGAAGGGATTTCTGTTGAAACAGTTTCTGAACTTCAAAAAGATGTGGACAGGTTAAAATTAGTTTCCGACAGGTTCAGTAAAATCGGGAGTATTCCACATTTGGAAAAATCTGACCTGGTATTCCAGATACAACAAATGCTGGATTATATGCGAAGACGCACTACATCCAAAGTGCAGTTTTATTTTGAAAAAGACGGGCATGAACATATTGAAGCAAATATTTCACCGCCATTATTTGACTGGGTCATAGAAAATTTATTAAAAAATGCGCTGGATGCGATGGAGGGTAAAGGAAATATTGAGGTTAAAATAAAGGACGAACCGCAGCAGGCGATCATTGATATCAGCGATACCGGAAAGGGAATTACGCCCGGAAATATTCACCGTGTTTTTGATCCGGGCTTTACTACGAAAAAACGTGGCTGGGGGCTGGGGCTTTCTTTGTCCAAGCGGATCATGGAAACCTATCATAAGGGTGAATTATTTGTAAAACAATCAGATATAGGCAAGGGAACCACCTTTAGAATTGTCATCAGGAAAAATTGATCACTCTTTAAACGGGAAGGAAAATTGTATCCGGGATTTATAAAAGGGAAAAGCTATTTTTGCAGTCCATTTTAAAGTCCAGGTTGCGGAGGTGGCGAAACTGGTAGACGCACTACTTTGAGGTGGTAGCGCCGTAACTGGCGTGGGAGTTCGAATCTCCTCTTCCGCACATAAAAATGCCCTCAGCTTACGCTGAGGGTTTTTCAATTCAGAGACGTGGCGAACTAGTTCGCCTAAGTCGATGAATTGAAAAAACTTAGTGCCGAAGGCACGTAGGGCATTTTTATGTTAGCACCCTCTTCAGAGATCAGCGCAGCTAATCTCAGCGCAGCTAATCTCCACATAACGAAAGGCAGGCGCCAATCTCCAAACACCCGTCTTATATTTACAAAATCAAATAAGAAAATATGAACCTTTTGAAAGCGAAAATATTAATCCTGCTTCTGCTTGTATCAGTACCGTTTTCATGCACCAAGGCTCCTGCAAATAATAATATGACTACCTGTTCAATATCCTTCACAATCAGTAAACCTTTATCAAAAGACCAGCAGGTTCAATACGAGGCAGTAACGTCTGGTGCAGGAGGAACCATCAGTTCAGTTTCCTACCTGGATTCGGCAGGAACGACAACCGTTCAAAGTCCAATACTACCACTTATTATAAATGTAAATCTTAAAAAAGGGGCTTTTGCAAGTATGTCAGCAAAGGGAATTACTAATTTTGGTGGACAGATAATAATTTATATCAAGGCTGATTCCGTTCAAAATGGTTATACCTGCGGTAACTAAATTTAATATTCATTCTTCCAGATCCAGATAAACAAGTTTCCCTGTCGGATCAAGGAAAAATGCAAAATAATGCGTTGGCTGATCCTTGCATTTAACTTCATAGAGATAAATGCCCTGTATCGTATCACCGAAAATATCCGGTTTTGGTTTGGAAGGTTTAATCGCTTTGATGAAATTAAATTCTATAACATTTCGAAACATGGCGAGTTCATCATCATTCTCAAAATAAAAAGGCACATGCAATGCATTGATCATTTTTCGGGTTGTATCAATATTGAGTCCTAATTCAGTGAAATCACTTTTGAGCAATAAGGTACGAACCGAATCCGGATCCGTTGAATCTCTTAACATCTGGGAAGAAAGGCCATAATCAGGATTGAACAAGCCAACAATATTCCTGGCGAGCTGATCGGCTCCGGCTCTCTGAAGATTGCTTAAAATTATAATACCTACATGATCTTCAGGATATATATCCATCACTGAACTATAACCGGTTCTGAAGGCACCATTATGAGTAAAAAGTGTATGATCCCGGTAAGGTCCCAGGAACCATCCAAAACCATAGGCAATTCTACTGCTATCGTTTAGCAGTCCAGGAGAAAACATCAGTTCAATACTGCTTTGTTTAAGAAGTGAACTGTCCTGCAATGCAGCATACCATTTGAGCATATCAGTAAGCGTAGTTAATACGCCCACATCACCCCTTGCCTGGGCAGCAGCAGAAATTTGCTTTCCATGCATTATTTTCTGATCCCGCCAAATATATCCTGCTGCGCGGTTTGTAATAATACTGTCGGCATCATTGATACAGGAATTCGTCATTCCCAGTTTATCAAAAATCCGTTGCTTCATAAAATCAGGATAAGATTCTCCCGATACTTTGGAAATTACAAGTCCGAGTAAAAAGGGACCGCAACTATAACTGAATCCCTGTCCCGGTTTAAATTTTAAAGGTTCAGTCTTCAAGGCAGCCAGGAATGAACTGTCGGTATCATTAGTGTAGAAGAAAATATCGTCCCTGTTATCCCAGTCATCCCATAGTCCGGAACTATGATTCATCAGCATCCGCAAAGTAATGCCACTCCAGCTGGCAGGGAGTGAATCCAAATATTTTCCAACAGAATCATCCAGACTCAGTTTTCCATCTTCCTTTAACAAAAGAATTCCTGCACAGGTAAATGCCTTGCTCATGGAAGCAATGCAGAATCTGGTACTATCGGTAACGGGTACACGATCTTCCAGGTTTGCGTAACCGTAGTTTGCTTTTTTAAGAACCAGACCATACTTTACTACTGCAATCTGCAAACCGGGAATGTGACGGGCTTCGATAGCTGCACGCACGGCGGAA
>JABDDT010000071.1 GCA_013287475.1 Bacteroidota bacterium | reverse complement strand
ACCCCCACCCACTGTTTCCGTTTCCATTTTGACCGCTGTATTAACGGATAAAAATGCAGATCTTCCTGCGGCTGCTGAATCCTACTGCAAGTTGGGAATGGCTATTTCAGATGCTTTTGTATCCTGTTACAAAACAAAGTATACCTATAACCAGGAACGTCCGATTACTTTTATCCGCGCCAATTTTAATCCAACCTGGTCACCGCTGATTCCAACTCCGCCGTTTCCTGATTACACTTCAGCACATTCAGTGCAAACAGGTGCTGCAGCCAGGATACTCGCCGATATTTTTGGAGACAATACTACATTTACGGATTATAGTATTAATGATCTGGGATTCACTCCCCGAACATTTAATAAATTTTCAGACTATGCAAATGAAGTAGGTCTTTCACGCATTTATGGCGGCATACATCTTCGCAGTTCTGATTTTGTAGGTTTGGATCAGGGAAATAAAGTGGGCATGAATGTGAGTTCGCTTCAATTTAAGAAGTGAAAGCTCATCAAAAGTCTTGATAAACAATTTAAAAGTGATCCATCTTTATCTTTTAAAGGGTGAAGGTGGGTTACCTTTTGGGAAGTAAGTTATTGGTTGGCAGATGGCTGTTGGCGGTAGTGAATTTCTTAAATCATTTAAATACCTGCGAACTTATCGTATAAGTTCTTAAGTCCAATAGAAAGCATCTGTATTCCCGGGAAATTTGAGTCCAATCCGCTCATTTATCTGTCATGAACTTACAAGCTGATTGAGAAGACTTCTGTTATCTGTTTGCACCCATTCTTCGATGAGCTTGCCCTGGTCGTCAAATAGGAAGATATTTATAAGATCAAAAATTATACGTTGCCCGTTCGGTGGTAGAGGGCCCACAGGTGATTGCATAAATTCTCTAACAAATTTACCCTGAATCCATGTTTGGCAAGCCACGTAATTTCCTTCAACGACAATTATACCGCGCTTAATTGAAAGATCATCGAACGCCGCACGTACGGATTTGAAATAGTTCGCCAGGCCAGCATAGTCAGCCTCAAAACCATCGGGGCCGTGAAACCGAAAATTTATTGTGTCGAAGTACGAGTCAAGTTCAACCTGATCGTCACCTGAAACATCAAGTTCGCCCGCTCTTTTTAACCGCGCAATAAGTAGATCGCGAGTTACACTTATTGACATACAGGGTTATTTAGAGTTTTTGCTTTCATCTTTCAAATCATGCATAAGCTTTGGTTTAGGTGCAGGATTACCGGAAACAGATATTTTTATTACATCTTCATACGTGCTGTTTATTAAGAAATTAATAAAAAAATTGCTCAGAAATAATCATGCCTTCTTTTAATTCAAAAACAGCTATTTCTTCCAGCTTCATTCGTGGTTTCCCCTTCAAGGTAATATCACGGCCAAATGCTACGCTAAAGAAGTTGCCGGCTACTACAGGCTCGCTGCAATAATCACTGTGAACTGTTTCTATCATTTCCATGCGTGCTTTTCCTTTAGCCTTTACTGCATCCAGCCCTATGGTAACCGTTGGAATACCCATTGCAGCGACATGCTCAGGTTCCCTGTTTACTATATCTTTACTAAATAGTTCTTCTTGAATTTCTGTTCTTTTATTTTGCTTTATCAATTCGAAATAACGATTGGCTACTTGTTGAGTTGTCATAATTGTCTGCTTTTTGTGTTGATAATTTTAGGTTCTACACCGGGCTTTTGTCAAGCAAATTTCCTGATAGCATCAGAAGTGACTGGAGTAAAGAAGTTAATTAAATTGCCGTCCGGATCACGAAATAGTAACGAACGGTTTCCCCAAGGCATTGTTGTAGGTTTCTGAACTATGTCACTGGTTAAATTTTTAATCTTTTCATATTCTTTGTCTACATTCTCAACGATAAATTCTATAATAACACTTTTGTTATTAGCCGCGAGTGCAACCCCTTCTCCAAAGAAAGCCAATGTTTGGGTGCTTCCGATTGCCAATGTACAAGAACCTGCAACCAGTTCTGCAAAATCATCTGTAAACCACTGAACTCCTGCACCTGTGGCCTTTTCATGAAATTGAACCAAACGCTTAATGTCAGCGGTTATTATTCTCAATGAGACTAAATTCATGTTTTTCATTTTATTTGATGCAGCAAAAATAAAATGGCATTATGACAAGGGTATGTCAGGGGTGCTGAAATTCTTTTCGTTTTATGTCTAAATATTCTTCCAGGGTCATTTTATGTGGCGTAAAGCTTAGTTCAGGTTGGGCAATTTTTAAAATTCTGTCTAAACGGAACATCCTGAAATCTTTCCTTAACCTGCAATATGCTATAAGTGCCCAACTCTCTTCCATACTATAGTACAACCCAAAAGGTTCTATGTCCCGCTCTGTCTTTTCATTTTTGTTCTTAGAATGATAAGTAATATGCAACACTTTAAAAGTAGTCAGGGCGTTTTGAATTAGGGTAACAGAGTTACTTGTGTTTGTGTTCGCAAGTCCTTGACGTACACTTATTCTATTCGCTAATAGTTCTACTTTATCTTTTGTTGAATACAACAAAACGGCCTTTATTTTATTTACGGCAGAGATATATTCGTTAACAAGAGAATTATCCCTGTTTTTCAATACTATTTGTTCAGCAGTAACTAAAGCATTTGCCTCATTTTCTGTGAACATCACCGGAGGAATTCTATATCCTTCCATAAGCGAATATCCTTTTCCGTCTTCTGTTAATATTGGAACTCCCGCCTGTTCCAAGGATTTTATATCTCTGTAAATTGTCCTGACACTTACACCGAATTTTTCAGCAAGCGTTGTTGAGGTCAAAACTCTTTTCGTTTGCATTTGAGTTAAAATTGCAATTAATCTTGAGATTCTTTTTGCATCGTTATTTTTCATTATTTTCTGCCGCTTTGTTTTGGTTTTGTTTCCATAACAGGTGTTTTTAATGATTAATTAATGGAAACACGCTCCATAAATTTACCTAATTTATCAGTCCGGTTTTTGCTAAAGTCATACACCTTAACGTAAGTACCAATCCGTCACCAATTCCTCGCAAACCTACTGAATTGAGGGAGCAGTACTTTTTGTATCGGTAAGTGACCAAGCCGCGCCGTATGAGACGGTATGATACCTTACGATATACAATTTTACCATGCTATGCGCTCGAATTCAGGAGCTCTTAAGTGTAAATATGCAGAAGGTCTGGAGTATCGAAAGAGTTGATTAAACTCGATATATTTATTAAAAATCCTGAGTTTTCAACTTAAACAAAACTTGAAAGCTCTAACTACGAATGGCGTAAATTTAAGAGGAGTTTACAAAGAGTTTTCAAAACTAAAATCCGGTTCAGTGTACAATTTTAAAAGTTTGACCAACTAATAAAATGCCAGACAGAACAGACAAACACGATTTGGAAAGTATTTTAAATAGTCAATCGGAAAACATTCCTGACGGGATTAACCCTGTTAAAATCAGCGAAACTATTAACCCTAACCAAGAAACTAAAAATATGGAAACCCACGCACATGAACTGCACAAGGCGCCCGGTCATGGATGGAAGCATTATTTCTTTGAATTTTTTATGTTGTTCCTTGCAATCACGCTTGGATTTTATGCAGAGAATTTACGTGAGGACATAAAAAACAGAGAAGAGATTAATTTGAACATGCGCTCCATATTATCTGATCTGAGAGCAGATATCAAACATTTTGATTCCGTGCTCGACCGAAATCAATTTGGATATACGATGGCAGATTCACTCATAAGATTATTGCATTCAGATCTGTCGAACACGGGGGAAATTTACTACTGCGCAAGATCAGTAACGTCAAATATTGGTTATTTCTATTCCAATTCAAAAACATTTGAACAGTTGAAGACGGCTGGTTTGTTAAAACTAATAAGACCAAGGAGCTTGCTTGATAGTATCAGCACTTATTACGTTTCTTTCGAATGGCTAACCAACCAAAGCGATCTCATGCGTATGAAGCTGGATGAAATTCACAAAGGGAATAAGGAATTATTCGATAGTTATGTTTTCTACCAGATGATGAATGTAAATCTCGGAAATTTCAACGGCACACACCTCATCATCAATAAACCTCAGGGTCACCCCGCTTTGCTTTCCACAGAATTCAATAAGGTGAACGCAGTTTCAATGAATTACCATTACTACTCTACTACAGTAAAGTTTTACTGCCGCACCGCTGTTATACAAAGAGCGCTCGCGCTTCGGCTTATTCAATTGATTAGTGAAAAATATCAGATCGAATAAGAAAGCGCATAAAAAATCCGGAATATTGACCAGAAGTATATCAAAACAATTCGATTAAACTCATTTCAACCTTTGTATGAAATGGAAGTTGGGCAAATTGCAATGAGGGATTTTGACTTTCCTCCGTTTATTGACTCTTCCGGATGAAGTGCTTCATCTGTTGAGTCAGAACTTAAGGGTTTAAGACAAAATAATAATTAGTAAAACACGGGAACATCTTTAAAAGACCCCTGGGTAATTAAAACCGATCCTGGAGAGCCATAGGTATTGTTTGGATTACCGGCCATGATCATTGGTGTAAGTCTTCCTGAAAAGTTTCCGCTTATATGTCCTTTACTATACGATGTTATGTTAAAGCTGATACTGTCTGCCGGATCATGAATATATTCGTCAGTGCCGTTATAGCTTAAAACAAACATATCTCCATAGATGCCTGTATAAGTGTAATTCCCAACAGCCAGACTATCGGTAAAAAATGTATTCGTCATTTCTCCCGACGTGCTTAAACAATCAAGGCTGTAAACAGTACTACTTGTGCCCGGATAAACTGTTTTGCTACATCCCAATTGATAAGCGGTAGGTATTTGGCTGTCCGGATCATTAACTGTGATTGTTACTGTATTCCCATTAACCGCATAAGTCATAGTTGCAACGCCTGGAGAATTTCCACCCTGTGTTCCGGAATTCTGACTGGCAATCATTGCATCTGAAATCGATTGTTTTAAACAGGACGATTGAGATATGATCACCAAAAAAGCTATTAATAGTCGTCTCATAATTCATATTTAAATCAATGCTCAGCAGGATTGAGAACTGTTAACCTTTTATTGCTCGCTATCTCTCTTTCCAAAATGTAAGTAGAATGATAATCCTAAACTAATGTAATTATCAGAACCTCCATGATCTATAATGGTTTCATAATGCAGGTTTAAATCAAGGGGAGTATTCCCTATCAAAAACAAATAGCCTGTGCCCGCTGCTAATACCAATCCATGAAATGTAAAGTTTTCTGTAGTCCCATCTACATTGGCAGAGGTTACTCCATAAATATTATAACCAATCTGGGGCTCAACATAAAACCCCATACCTGTTCCATTCAGCGAATAGCGATAGCCAGCTTTTATAGGTACCAGGGCTGTCCCATCCCCGCTTCCTCCATCATTTAAAAAGAAAATATTTGCACCCAATTCTAAAGTCAGATCACCCGCTTGAGAAACAGGGAACACTCCTTTAATATATGCACCGATTCCAAAAGAATAATTTTTTGTATTATTTCCAACCATCTTCATAACTCCCAATTGTGCTTCACTATTGATAACTATAAAAAATAAAATGGATGTCAATATTCCTTTTAACATAGCCTGAGTTTATTTTGAAGTGGTATTTATAATTACCTGACCGGGTTTAAAAAAGGGAAACTGTGCCAATGAAACCATCAATGAATTAATTCATATTGATAATTTAGGTTTCAAGATAAAAGTTTACATGCATGTATACAAGCTTCTTAGTGCTTTTTTCTCTACTAATCTGTTGCTAAATCCTGTTTTTGTGATGGTTGATTTTGATTATTTAAATGAACATTATCAAAACGGAATTGTACGCTTAACTGGAATCAGATGGTTCCCACATTGAGCAATTTATGTGACAATAATCCCCGCTTTAAATTTTATGATGCGAAAACCTCCCATATTGGTAATCATCATTGGGAAGGTATAAATGTTAGTATTTCTCCAACCATGCCATAATGAACGGTCTTAAGCGATGAATCCGCTAAATCCTTCACAAATACTCTATTATCGGCTATAAACAATTATTCCGGCCTGGTAGTTGGCTTATATATTTATCCTAATTATTGGATACTTAGCAAACTTCCTTTCGGTCCTCGTAGCAGGAAATATTCCACCGCAAAATTTGTCAATAAGATTGGCGTGAATAAAGTGGAATAAACGTTTGTTAAGCAGGATTCCTCTATTAGTCCGGCTGTAAATCGTCGGAGCAATTTAGTAATATCAAATCAGGTTAAAATCAGGAAACCGATTTTGCCCTAAATAAGGGAATACAGATTTATTGGCAAGTGTCAATATTTATGTGACCTGCGTACCTATTTTTTTCACTTATAATTAATCAAAAATTTTACATGAAAACAAGGACAGTTTTACAAATGATCGCAGCTTTATTGATCGTATCAATACTAAGTTGTAAAAAAGATTCGACATCAGGAGCAAATCCTAAAGTGATTTCAACGAACCCGACGAACAATCTGACAGGTGTTCCGCGTAACAATGAAATTGCATTTACATTCAGCGAGGCAATGGATGCTTCAACGATCAACAATTCTACATTTACGTTGAAGCAGGGTTCAACATTAGTTCCAGGCACAGTGACTTATTCCGGAACGACGGCAACATTTACACCATCAACTATTCTGGCAGCCGGAACCGCCTATACTGCGACGATAACTACCGGAGCAAAAACCCCGGCTGGCATTGGTCTGGCAGCAAACACGGTTTGGAATTTTACAACCGGAGGCAGCACAGCTACACTGGCAGTTGTTGATTTAGGCGCCTCGGGCAATTTCGTTATTGTTGCAAAATCAGCAATCAATAACGGTTCTACATCAGTAGTTACAGGAGATTTGGGCCTGAGCCCCGCTGCAACTTCTTATATCACCGGATTATCTTTGACCAACGCAACAGGGTATGCAACTTCGGCGCAGGTGACCGGGAAAATATATGCAGCCGATATGGCGGCTCCTACTCCTGTTAATATGACCATAGCTGTTAACAATATGGTTACGGCCTACAATGATGCTGCTGGTCGTACTTCACCTGATTTCTCTGAACTGGCCACTGGAAATTTAGGAGGGAAAACGCTTGTTCCAGGTCTTTATAAATGGACAAACAACGTTACATTACCATCAGATGTTATGATATCAGGTGGTTCAAATGATGTATGGATTTTCCAGATTGCCGGTAACCTCAATACGAGTTCAGCTGTGAAAATAACCCTCATAGGAGGAGCTCAAGCCAAAAATATTTTCTGGCAGGTAGCAGGCCAGGTGACATTAGGAACAACTTCTCATTTTGAAGGAAATATATTGTCAAAGACCGGCATTACATTTCAAACGGGTTCCTCCATCAATGGAAGAGCGTTGGCTCAGACAGCAGTTATACTTGATGCCAGCACGATTACAAAGCCGTAAAAAATTAAAGGAAATCAATCTTCAAAGGAGGCTGTCTATCTGTAGCAGCCTCTTTTTTATTTCTTGCTATTCTTCTTTCTTTTAAATGCAGGAGATGGTATTACCAATCCGTCACCATTTCCCGCAAACCCAATAGAATCGGGGCACAGTTTTTTTTGTATCGGGAAGTGACCGAAAGGTTATTTTACTTATTACCTTTAAATAAGGCATTTTAAAGTTATACCTGCGCAACTAAAAGTCATAATTGACTCACATAAAACAAAGCATTAAATTTTAAAATTATGAGTGATAATGCATCAACAACAATTGATCTGAAAGGCAAAAATGTTGGGAAACACATGACCGGCACACGTGAAGAGTGGCTGGCTGCCCGTCTCGAACTTCTCAAGGCGGAGAAGGAGTTAACGCATCGCAGTGATGAATTGGCGCTACAACGTCAGCAGTTGCCCTGGGTACGGATCGAAAAGACGTACCTGTTCGAGACAGATGAAGGGAGCGCTTCGCTGGCGGATTTATTCAGAGGGCGCTCGCAGCTCCTCGTCTACCACTTCATGTTCGGCGAAAAATATAAGGCCGGGTGCCCCAACTGTTCGTCCATCGCAGACGGGTTCAATGGTAATGCCGTCCATCTGGAGAACCATGATGTATCGTTTTATGCAATATCGCGGGGCCCGCTTGAGAAATTACAGGCATACAAACGGCGGTTGGGGTGGACGTTTCCCTGGGCTTCTTCGCTCGGCGGTGACTTTAATTCCGATCTTAACGTCTCGTTCAGCGAGGAACAACAGCGGGACGGAGGCATCGAGTACAATTATCAGCGGGAGCCGGCGTGGAATGTACAGGGCATCGGCGATGCAATGACTAAGCATGGCGAAGATCCGGTAGCCCAAATTGCTGCCACGACCGGAACCGACGTGGCAACGTTCACGCGGGAGAGGCCGGGTATGAGCGCGTTTGCCATGGAGGACGGTGTCGTCTATCACACCTATTCTGCCTTCGCGCGCGGACTAGATGTCCTTTGGAGTGTATATCAATGGCTGGACCGGGCACCGCTCGGGCGAAATGAGATCAGCGGAACCTGGTTTCGGCGTAACGACGAGTATAAAAAGGGTTGAAAGAAGATATCTAATTATGGCTTTTGAGGGAATTTCCCGCCGGACCTTCTTTGCTGTATCGGCACTGCTCTTTGCCACCAGCGCGGCCGTCACGATTGTCTGGGGTGCTTCCATGTCAACTATGGATGGCATGCCGATGCCCGGCGGATGGACAATGTCCATGACCTGGATGCCTGGGCAGGACTGGTCTGGCGCGGCGTTGTCGTTTCTCGGGATGTGGGTCGTGATGATGATCGCGATGATGATGCCATCCCTTGTTCCCATGCTGCTGAGATACCGCAAAGCCATCGGAACGGGACGGCATCGGGGCTTACTCACCATACTGGTGGGAGCTGGGTACTTTTTTGTGTGGACAGTTTTCGGAATAGCCATCTTCCATTGGGTGTCGCATTGGCCGCGGCGGCGATGCATCTACCCGGGTTGTCTCGTGCTGTACCTTCAGCAATCGGTGTAGTCGTTTTATTTGCCGGGTTGCTCCAATTCACAGGGTGGAAGGCGAAACAATTGGCCTGTTGCCGGCAGGCGGCCGGTTGCAGCAGTTCAATTCCGGCCAGCACGGGCAAGGCCTTGCAACAGGGACTGCGCTTTGGCTTTCACTGCGTCCAATGCTGTTTCGGGTTAATGATCATTCTCCTGATAATCGGTGTCATGGATCTCGGCATGATGGCTGTTGTTGCCGCTGCCATCACCGCAGAACGTCTCGCTCCGGCCCGGATGCCCGTTGCTCAAATCACCGGTGCCCTGGTCGCCTTGGCAGGGTTGTTTCTCATCGCCCGGGCAGCAATTTAATTACCTTAATGCAACTACAAACAGCCATCATGAAAACAATTGTCGTCACTTTTTTATCAATCATTCTTTTTTCTACTGATAATTATGGGCAAAAGCATTCTTCTTCAACTTATCCAAAAAGCAAATCATTTTATGCAAAACAATTGATGGATTCTAATGCGGTATATTTCACGCCGGAAAATTTCAACTTAAAAGCGGATGGTTCAATGGATGTATCTGACGTATTGCAACAGGCCCTATACGAAATAAAAACAACGCACAACTTCGGAATACTTTTTTTGCCTGAAGGGAAATATATTATCAGCAAAACTATTTACGTGCCTCAGGGTATTCGCATTATTGGTTATGGAACAAATCGTCCGTTGATTGTATTAAAGAAAAATTCACCCGGCTTTCAACAACCGGATTCTGCTGATAAAGGCAAAGCGAAATATATGTTCTGGTTTATTCACAGTGTGCCTAAACCCGGGGAACCGGTTCGCGATGCAGGTGCAGGTACATTTTACAGCGCAATGAGCAATGTTGATTTACAAATTGATGATGGCAATCCTTACGCAGTTGCTTTGCGAACACATTATGCGCAACATAGTTTTATTGCGCATGTTGATATTCATATCAACAATGGGTTGGCTGGTATGTTTGATGTTGGCAATGAAATGGAAGATGTAAAATTCTTTGGCGGGGTATACGGCATCTATACAACAAAGCCTTCACCAGGTTGGCAATTCATGATGACCGATACCTATTTTGAAGGTCAGCGGAAAGCGGCCATTAAAACACAGGAAGCAGGTTTAACTATTGTCCGATTGCAGGCGAAACATGTTCCATCGGTAATTGAAATCAATCCAAATTATATTGAGAAGTTATTCATGGAAGATTGCCGTTTTGAAGATGTACAGGAACAGGCAGTTCTAGTTAGTCTTCCCGGTAATGCGGGCAATCAAATCAGTTTAAAAAATATTGATTGCAGTAATGTACCCGTACTTATAAATTATCGAGACAGCTCCAATAAAGTAGAAGGGAAAGGAACAACATACAAAGTGAAAGCATTTATGCAGGGCTTGCAAATGGATAGCCTGGATGCAGACCCGGTCACAAAAACGATTTTAGATTTTGAAACATTAAAAACCTTACCGGTACCCGTTCAAAGGGATATTCCTGATTTTGCTTCCATTGACACATGGGTTAATTTAAAATCATTAGGTGCATCGGGTGATGGAACAACAGATGACACAAAAGCAATCCAGGATGCGATTGATAAATACGAAACCATTTATGTTCCGCAGGGCTGGTATCGCGTAAGCGAAACACTCAAACTAAAATCCAATACAGTTTTAATTGGTTTAACACCTGTCGGCACACAATTTATGCTGGCTGATAACACGCCGGCTTTCAGTGGATTTGGTGCACCGAAGGCCTTGCTCGAAACATCAAAGGGCGGCAACAACATTGTAACTGGTATCGGGCTTACAACAGGCTTTGCAAATTATCGTGCAGTAGCATGTAAATGGATGGCTGGTGAACATTCTTATATGAATGATGTGAAGTTTATTGGCGGACACGGAACAATGCAATGGATATGGAAACATAAAAGTGAAACGAAAAACATTTATGGAGATAATCTGGAAAATGGTTTTGACCCTTTTTGGGCAACGCAATACTGGAGCTTATGGATTACAGACGGTGGCGGTGGAACATTTAAAGATATATGGACAGCAAACACCTGGGCAAACTGCGGCGCGTATATTTCCAACACGTCAACACCGGGGCGTATTTATGCAATGAGTGTTGAACATCATGTTCGTAATGAAATTCGTTTCAACAATGTTTCCAATTTTAAAGTGTATGCATTGCAGTTGGAGGAAGAAAACCGTGAGAGTTCAGGATGTCAACCTATGGAATTAGAGAATTGTAAGAGTATGGTGTTTGCAAACTTGTATATGTTTCGTGTGATTAGAGTGAATGTGCCATATCCTTATTCCATCCGCAATTGGGGTTCCGCAAACATTGAATTTTTAAATGTGCATAATTATAGCCAGATAAAATACACAACCAGCAATACATTGTATGACGTGAACGCAAATACAACGGTCCGCCCATGGGAGTTTAATAGATTATACATTGACAATGCAACCTCAGTTGCAGCTATAAATGATGATATGTTAAATCAACTCGCAACAGGATTTGAATTTGCAGAAGGTATTTGTCGCGACAGCAAAAACAATATTTATTTCTGCGATTCAAGAATGAAAAGAATTTATAAATATGATGCGACGGCAAAGCAAACAGCATTGTTCGCTGATTATCCGTGGGAGCCGCTTTCACTGGCTTGTGATAAAAATGATAATTTGCTTGTTGTGTTTAAGTATAATCCGCAAAAAGGTTTTATGGTGAATGGAAAGCAGGAAGTATTTACCAATCCGCCAGATGCTTCCGGAACATCATTCAGTGGTTGGGGTAATTCAGGTTTTGCAACATGGGTTTATTCGGTTGATATATCCAATCCCGATGAAACAATTCATTTGCTTGATACTGTAAAAATGGGCAGCATTCAACATGTTTACAAAGCTTTATATCCGGGTCATCGCTGGAGAGATCATCATGACTTTAATTCCATCACTATTGCCAGAGCGGAACAATGTTTTGTTGCACCGGATGGCGCTACCATCATACCAAGAGTATATGACCTCGCGCGGGCAACTTGTTTGTCTGAGGCATTTGCAAACAAGCCTGCTTACGTTACCGATGAATATGATAAACGCACTGTAAAGTTGGATGTAGATGCAGGAGGTTATGTTACCAACTTAAAATATTTTGCTGATAAGGGTGAGTTTGGGACAGCGGAGGACAGCAAAGGAAATGTATACATCGCCGATGGGGAAATATATGTATATGATGCACAAGGAAAATTTATAAAAGAAATTAAAACACCTGAACGACCGACATCCATTGTTATCAGTGGTGATGATAAGATATTGTATATAACAAGTGCCGGTTCATTGGTAAGTAAAAACCTGAAGTGAGATAAGTAATGTGTAAAAGCTTTACATATTTGGATGACGGATGACATTTGACTATTGGGCCGAAGCTCCTAATATCATAAATTTGAGTGTTGCCTGCAAGCGCAGTTCGACAACCTAAAAAACTTTAACGGACAAAAGATTACTAATTAAAAAATATATTAGATGAGAAATTTAATATTCTTTATGCACACTTCTCTTGATGGTTTTGTGGCAGGACTTAACGGAGAAATGAATTGGATAAATTTGGACGATGCATTGTTTGACTTTGTTGCAACAATGACAGACCAGGCTGACACCGCACTCTATGGGCGGGTAACATATGAATTGATGCAAAGCTATTGGCCAAAAGCAGGGGAAAAACCAAATGCAACAAAACACGACAAAGTACATTCAAATTGGTACAACAATGTTTCAAAAGTTGTTTTATCAAAAACTTTGCAGGAAACCCGACTTCGCAATACCAAAGTTATTAGCGACCATCTTTCGGACAACATTAATAAATTAAAGCAACTGGACGGGAAAAATATTTTAATATTTGGAAGTCCTCGTGCTTCACAATCGTTATTAAATCATGGACTAATTGATGAGTTTTGGCTCTTTGTTAATCCAATTATATTAGGGCAAGGCATGCCGCTATTTAAAGATATAACCGGGACGATTAAATTGAAACTTGTAGAGTCTAAAACTTTTGCATCTGGTGTAATTGCACTGCATTATGAAAAATCATGAGCAAATTGACCGTTAATAAAAGCTACATTTATTGTCCCTACCTTTTGTAACACACTCTCCCGGCCCCTTTATTGTTAATCATTTAAATCAAAATCAATGAAACAGTCAAGAATTTCAGGGTTGCTTTTTTATTCTATCGTATTCTTCATGGCTTCCTGTGCCGGTAGCGAAAGTGATAAGAAAGCCAGCACCGACTCCACTGCTGCTGACACCACCACAGTCGCTGTCACGCCGAAGCCTACTACTGTTACCACGCCGCAAAATATGATGGTAGTAAAACACAAAGTATCTGACTATGCAAAATGGAAAACCTCCTACGACGCAAATGATTCTATCCGGTTAGCAAATGGCATTCATAGTTATGTTATTGGCCGTGGTTTGAAGGATTCCAATATGATTTTGGTAGCAGTGAAAGTAGATGATATGGCCAAAGCAAAAGCATTTGCCAAAGACCCAGGTCTGAAAAAAGCTATGCAAAAAGGTGGCGTAGTGGGCACACCTGCGTTTGCCTTTAATACGATGACCTTCCAGGACACAGGTTCAGTTGCATCAGACATCCGGTCCAGAACTACGTTCACTGTTAAAGACTGGGAAGCCTGGCAAAAGGCATTTGAAGAGGGTAAGCAGGAAAGATTAGATAATGGAATAGCCGTCAGGGCCTTTGGCCATGATGCAGATAATGATAAAAAAGTAATACTCGTAACGGTTGTATCGGATACTGCCAAAGCATTTGCCTATTATAAATCGGATATGCTGAAAAAACGAAGAGCCGAAAGTGGTGTGATAGGTGAGCCTGAACGTTTTCTGTACCGGGTTGTGCAGCGTTATTAATTTATAATTTATTCCATCTTTGTTCGGACTCTTTACAGAATTGGCCATTGGCTTCTCTTTGTATCTGGAAGTGACCAGCACGCGATAGATGCGCGCTCGCTGCGGCAACCGCTTATTCAGTCCGTAAACTCTCTTCACCAGCCCCGCCTTCTCCCGCGAAACGTGGGATTTGGCAGGCGAAGCGTAGCTCACTCTGAGCGTAGGCTGGTGAACGGATTGGCTAATGCGGTTTTGATTGACCGAAAGCTAACTGTTAGCGAACCAGTAAAAATTCATCCTGAAATAAGATCTTTATAAAAATTAAAAGGCTGTGCACGGCATTTTACCATTCTTACTGGCAATGATAGCAGCTATTGTGCTATTGGAAATGCTGGCGACCAAACTCCGGGTTGCATACCCGATTGTGCTGGTGGTGGCTGGACTGCTGATCAGTTTTATTCCCGGTCTGCCAGGGATCAAGGTAAACCCCGAACTGATATTTTTTATTGTTCTTCCTCCGCTCTTAGCTCAAGCGGCCTGGAATATTTCTTTTAAAGAAATGAAAAAATGGTATCGGATCATCGGCAGCTTTGCGTTTCTGGTAGTATTATTTACTGCATTGACCGTAGCAGTAATAGCCAATTTATATATTCCAGGTTTCTCCATTGCATTGGGATTTCTTTTGGGCGGTATTGTATCCCCTCCCGATGCCGTAAGCACTTCCGCGATCACTAAATTTGTAAAGATCCCCAAATCCACTTCCACCATCCTGGAGGGAGAAAGTTTGCTGAACGACGCCTCATCGCTGATTATATTCCGTTTTGCGCTGGTCGCTGTCGGAACCGGGCAATTTATCTGGCAGCAGGCGGCCCTTAGTTTTGTGTGGATGATCATCGGAGGTGCGGGCACGGGTCTGCTGCTGGGATGGTTTTTTCGTACGGATGCACCGGATCCTGCCTACGGAGGCTTCTTCCGACATCGCTTTTACCATTATAGAACCCTATATGATGTATTGGGTAGGTGAAGAAATTCACAGCTCCGGTGTACTTGCCGTGGTGGCGGGGGGACTCTATATGGCGAACCGGAATTTGATTTTTCTAAACAGCGCCAGCCGCATCATGGGCTTCAACGTATGGGAGGCATTTATTTTTATTTTGAACGGGATCGTATTTTTAATCATTGGACTCGATCTTTCTGAAATCGTAGCGGGTATACGTTCGGAGGGCATTCCATTATCCACGGCCATCGGATATGGTGTGCTCATTACCGGTGTGTTAATCCTCGCCAGAATGATCAGCGCTTATACGGCTATGTTAGCAACCTTAATTTTCCGGCGTAGTGTGATGCCCCGCACCGGATCCAGAAAAAGACAACTATTACTTCCACTGCTATTGGGTTGGACGGGCATGCGGGGTGTTGTATCGCTGGCTGCCGCTTTGGCTATTCCTGTGACACTGGACAACGGACAAAATTTTCCGCATCGCAATCTCATTTTGTTTATAACCTTTATCGTAATCCTGCTCACTTTGCTGGTACAGGGGCTCACGCTGCCCTATCTCATCAACCGGTCAAAATTGTTTGAAATGGTATCCTTTAACATGTTACCGGAAGACATCGCCGCCGATAAAATTAGAAAGGGATTGAAAGAACACACCCATCAATTTCTCAAAACTAAATATGATGGTGAATGGAATGGAAATCTCCAGGTGCAAAAACTTTTGCAACATTGGGAAGAAAAACTAAAACTGCCCGACGATGATTGGCGAAATGAAAAGTACAAAAACATGTATTTCGAAATGCTCAATAGTCAACGGGCATTTCTCATTCAGGCAAATCAGGATCCTATGTTGAATGAAGAAATCGTTCGCCACCAGCTCTACCTGATCGATCTCGAAGAAGAAAGGATAAAATTGTTGTGAAAAAAGACAATATAAATAACTATTAATTTAAGCAATATGAACGTACAGGAAGAAATCAAAAAGTATATTACCAGCCAGCCTGAACCAAAACGCATTGACATGCAAGCGTTGCACAAGTTCATACTTCAGGTATTGCCTGGATCTAAATTATGGTTCCTCGATGGTAAAA
>JABDDT010000070.1 GCA_013287475.1 Bacteroidota bacterium | reverse complement strand
CAATCCAAGCTTTTTCTTCACGAGCGGTAGTAAATCATCTGCTGGTGGTGAGACGAGGAGAGCATCTTTAAGAAATACATAAGTATATCCATTTTCTTTAGCAACGGTCTGCACTACGTCAGTTGCCTTTTTCTGAATGGGAGCCATCAGGTCCTGTTGCTTCTGCTGATAAAGCTGACCAGCCTGTTGCTGATAGCCTTGTAATTTTAAATAAAGTTCGCCTAATTGTTTTCTCTTTATTTCAAGCTGGGCCCTGGTATATTTTACTGTATCCTTGGATGAAAGCAAACTGTCTTTTTCGTTGAATTCGCTTTTCATATCTTCAAAATTCTGATTCAGGGCTGACTGATAATCCTTCATGGATGAGTCAGCTTTTTTATATTCCGGCATATCAGTTATCATTTCACTGAGGCTGATAAACCCGAATTTTGATTGGGCCTGCAACTTATTCCCGCCGAGGCTAAGTGTGGTTGCTACTAATACAATGGCAACAATTTTTTTCATAATTGCTTTCTGTTTTCTTTGTTTTGTTAATAGTTGATTTAATAATAATTTGTCTACTTAACCCCTAGTTCCCTAAGCACGTCATCGCTCTTATCCAGCTTAGGGTCGGCAAAGATAACAGTAATTCCTTCACTTTTATCTAAAATAAAGTCATACATACGTGTTACTGCAATTTTTTGTATCGCGTTATAAACCTTATCCTGCACAGGTTTGATCAATTCCTGCCGCTTTTTGAATAAATCCCCTTCAAAACCAAAACGTTTACGTTGAAGGTCTCTCACTTCTTTTTCATGATTAAATAACTCATCTTCTCTTTTTTTCTTCAAATCATCGCTCAGCATTACTTCTTCGCCTTCAAAATCCTTATACATTTTATCAAGAACAACTTGTTTATCGTCAATTTCTTTTTGCCATTGTGCGCTGATCTGGTCAAGTTGTTTTTGCGCTGATTTGTAATCAGGCATTTTATCCAGGATATATTTGGAATCCACGACGGCATAACGCTGCGCGGTAGCAATGGTACAAATGCTGAAGACCAGTGTACATGCCAATAAAAATCGTTTCATTTTGAAGAAGTTTAATTTAGATTATTCAGGTTCTACACCCAGCATAAAGGTAAAGCGTGATGCACCACTAAGCTGACCATTTTGAATCCTGTCCAGCCCGATTCCATAGTCAAATCCAAGTAATCCAAACATAGGCAGGAAGAACCGGAGACCAACCCCCACGTCCCTGCGCAAACGGAATGGATTATAACTCTGGTAATCGTACCATCCGTTTGCAGCTTCAAAAAATGCTTCTCCATAAATTGTACTACTCGGGCTGGTGACAAACGGATAACGCATTTCAAGCGTGTACTTGTTGAACATGGTAAAGAATTGGGTTGCGCCGGTTTGTTCGGGGTTGATACGCGGATCTGAATTTTGATAAACCGGATAACCTCTCTGTGAAATGATTTCATATCCCAGCAGACCAAAATTATTCGTCAGTCCCGCATCTCCCAATTGAAATCTTTCAAAAGGAGAAAAATTTGATTCACTGTTATACCTGCCCATAAATCCCAGTTTCACACCCGCGTACAATACAAACTGACGGCTCTTATCGGCCCCCATTGGTTTGCCAATAGGTATATACCATTGACTGGTCAGGCGAAACTTTGTGTATTCAGGTAATGTAAACTGATCCTGGCTAGTATTATAATTAGATTTAAACAAGGAATACGGGGGAGTAAACTGTGCACTGATCATGAAATTTGAACCTGAGCGCGGATAAATGGGCTGATCCACAGAATATCGTCCCAGCCCTACTTTAAAGCTAAGGTTATTGGAATATCCGTTCCGGAAATCCGGAGAGAAAAGTGAATAATTCGTCAGATCATATAAAGTATAATTCAATGAATAGGTAAGAGTAAAATAATCATCCGGCCATTTCAATTGTTTTCCCAATGCGATGACGACACCAAAATTCTTAAGTGAATTCGTATCACTGTATGCGTATTTAGAAGTCGTATAATTATATCCTCCGGTACGGAAAGCACTGCGGTAAAGACTTACAGTAAGAGAATTCCTTTTCTTTCCTCCAAGCCAGGGCTCGGTGAATGAAAGATTGTAAGACTGATAAGCCTTACCATTTGCCTGTACACGTAAACTTAACTTCTGTCCGTCGCCTGTTGGCAAGGGATCCCAGGCAGATTTCTTCCAGATATTATTAATAGAGAAATTATTGAACGTTATTCCCACGGTACCGGTCACACCAATCCCACCGCCCCAGCCTGCCGAAAGTTCGAGCTGATCCGATGATTTCTCTTCAACTGACCAGTTGATATCTACTGTTCCGTCTTCCTGGTTAGGCACAATATTCGGAACTACTTTTTCCTGGTTGAAATATCCCAGGTTTACTATTTCACGCGTTGATCTTATGATATCCTGCCGACTGAATTTTTCTCCAGGAATAGTACGCAGTTCCCGCCGGATCACATATTCTTTTGTTTTTTCATTACCTGCGATGGTTACATTTTTGATAGTCGCCTGCGGGCCCTCCACCATACGGATTTCAAAGTCGATAGTATCGTTATACACGGCTGTTTCAACAGGATCTATTCTGAAGAAAAGATATCCATCGTCGAGGTAAAGATCGCTAACACCACCGCCTTCCTGTGAAACCTCTTTTCCCAGTTTTTTATTTAGAATATCCAGATTATATACATCACCTTTTCTAATACCCAGCACCAATGAAAGCACTGTATCAGGATATTTGGTATTTCCCTTCCAGGTAATATTACCAAAATAGTATTTCACACCTTCATCTACTTTAATGGCAATATTCAATTGTTTTTTACTATTGTAAAATAAGGTGTCGGAAACGATTACCGCATCACGATATCCCTGGGAGTTATAGTAACTGATAATTCTCTGCTCGTCCTCCCTGTATTTTTTCTCGTTAAACTTAGCAGAACTGAAAAGCTTGAAACGAAAATAAGGATCGAGTACTTCCTTTGTTTTTGTGTAAGACAGGAATCCCTGCTGATCGATATATTCTTTGAAAGTCATGGGATTAACTACACCGTAGGAAGAAGAATCTTTAGCCGGGAAGAGGGTTAGTTTGGTTACCTCTTTGGTATCATCCATTTGCTTCTTTAACCTCGAAGATGAGATTGCCTTTGTTCCATAAATATTGATCTGGTTGATCCGGACCTTTGTTCCTTTATCGATAACAAATGTCAGAGATTCGGAATTGGGAGTTTTGGGATCGCGCTGTTCCGTTATTTTTACTTCCACTCCCTGAAATCCCTTGTCAGCATAATATTTTTTAATGTTTTCGTCAGCCGTCTGTTTCATATTCTCGGTGATCACACGGCCTTTGATCAATCCGGTTTTAATTTTTAATTCGTCTGATTCAGATTTGCTGGCACCTTCAAAGATAAAGTTCGTAAGGCGGGGTCTTTCAGTAACGTTGATTTCAACTGATAATTCGTTTCCTGTGATCTTAGTAAAATAAATTCCAATATTTGAAAACAGGTTTTGATTCCATAATTTCTGGATGGCTTTGCTGAAATTATCCCCTCCGGGTATCATTACTTTATCGCCAATACTCAGGCCTGAAACAGAAATCAAGAGGGATTCATCGAGATATTTTGTACCGGTAATTTTGATACCGGCGATAACATATTCTTTAGGCGTTTTTGCATTTTCAATCGCCAGTAATTCAGGATCTACGGAAACAGGATGAGTGGTATCTGCGGGCACATGATGAGTGGTATCTGTAACCTGCGCCTCGGCAACCGTCATTTTCAATAAGCAGATAGTAAGCAAAAAAACACCAGTCAATAAACTTCGTAGCATCCGGGCGGGTTTTTTAGAGCGGCAAATTAAGGGGATTAATTAAAAGTGTTTGTTAAAATACAGGCTGCATCAGCACTACAGCATATTTATTCTCAAGCATTTCTGAAGGATTGGGGGTCCTCAGCCCAGTTGCTCACTGGTTTTGCCAAATCGCCTTTCCCTGGTTTGAAAATCAAGGATTGCTTTATAGAGATCTTCTTTTCTGAAATCGGGCCAGAGTACGGGTGTAAAATATAATTCAGCATAAGCGAGTTGATATAAAAGAAAATTACTGATCCGGTGTTCTCCGCTGGTCCTGATCATCAGCTCAGGGTCGGGGAAATTCCGGGTGCAGAGATATTTTTGAAAACAATCCTGATCAATGGTACCTGGGTCCAGCCTGCCTGCTTTTACGTCCATTCCGAGCTGTTTTGCCGCCTCCCCCATTTCCCAGCGACTGCTGTAACTGAGGGCCATTACCAGGTTTAAACCCGTATTGGCAGCGGTTTCCCGGATGGCTTCATTGAGTACGGACATTGTTTTTTCCGGAAGCATACTCGTATTCCCTATAACATGCAGCCTGATATTGTTTTTATTCAAAGTAGGTACTTCCTTACGGATCGTATCCACGAGCAATTCCATCAGACCACTTACTTCCTGTACGGGTCTTTCCCAGTTTTCTGTCGAAAATGCATACAAGGTCAAATAACCCACCCCCAATTCGGCACAAGCTTCCACTGTATCCCTGACACTCTCCACTCCATGATAATGTCCGAAAAGTCTGTCCTGGCCCTGCCCTTTAGCCCATCTCCCATTACCATCCATAATGATGGCTATATGTTTGGGCAATCGTGCCGGGTTAATACTGAATTTCAAAGACTCCATGCCCGTTTTTGAAGGGCACGAAGTTAATTGTTAATGATTAATTATTAATTGTTAATTGTTAATTCCGGTAAAATGTAGATTCTCTTACAGGAAGGGTGAGGAATTACTAATAATGCATTCAGCGTTAGGCGTTAGGCGTTACGCGTTAGTCGTTAAGCTTATTTGGCTGTGGGGCAGCGATAGGAACTAATATTGAATGAAAATAAGATTTCAAAATAAATATAACTATCATTCTGGTTGGAATAACCACGCTGGCGACCCTGAATTCCAATTGGCGGGGATCCGGTTTCGTAAGAACGGTCCTGTAGAAGTGCAGCCACGGAAGGATCTCCATTGGGCAGTACCGGGAAATTGCTGATCCCTGCATAGGTCTTACTCACATCATCCAGATAATCTGTCGTAGTGAAATTATATACGGCTTCAATACTAATATTCATTTTCGGGTTTAAGTTATACTTATAACCAAGGCCGAGTGGAATATAGGCTGCTATATTATTATATGGTTTTCGACCCTCAAAACCAACTGCCTGGCCCTCTGTACCAAGTTCCCTCAGATAGTATTTTTGCCCTTCGAGGTAAGCATAGGGATCGAAACTGAACATACCGATTCCAAATGTGAGATAGGGTGTAGCGCGATGGTCTCCGTCTCCCGGGATAAATCGAAAGAAGTTAAAATCGCCCTGGAACCCCAGCTGCCAGACATTTGTGTTGAAACTAAGGTTTCTTCTCAGATAGAAAGCGTTTTGAGTATTGTAAGCATCAGAATAACCAAGTTGAGCAAACTGACCTTCGATTCGAACAGCGATATAATCGGTTATTTGCTTTCTGAAAAACAGCCCCATCACAATTTTGGGAGTGTTGAAGTGATAGTCAGGATTCAGATCACCAAAATATTGGGATGTCCCGCCCATAATACCGAATTCGCCCTGATATACATAACTATAGTCCGGTTGTGCATCTGCCCGGAAAATCAAACAAAAAACGGTCATCCCAACTAAGAAAAATCGTTTCATACCCTCAAAATAAATGATAATCTTTCGTTCGTCCGGTGAATTATATCCAGCCTAACGAAGTAAAAGGTTTTTTCTTATAAGAAAATTGTTAATTCCGCTGGTCCAGTCCCCATGATAATTTATTGCGCAGGGTCTGTAGAAAATTATTTTCGTTTAATCTTACCAGGGATATATTAAATTTTTCACGCCGCACTGCCAGTTGTACATTTTTATCAACAATTTCTTTTCTCGAATCGATTGCACAGAGAAAATTTTCGGCTCTGCCTTCCACTTCAAATGAAATAATATTGTCATCGGGAACGACGATTGGTCTGACATTCAGGTTGTGGGGTGCAACCGGATTGATTACAAAACTGCCCGATTCAGGAAAAACAACGGGTCCTCCGCAACTTAGTGAATAACCTGTAGAACCTGTTGGAGTTGAAACGATCAAGCCATCGGCCCAATATGTATTAAGAAATTCTCCGTTGAGATAAGTATGGATTTTGATCATGGGAGATGTATCTGTTTTATGAATTGCGAATTCATTTAATCCATAAGGTACTTCTCCAAATAATGGTTTACTGGCGTCCAAGTGTATCAGTGATCTTTTATCTGCCACATACGTTCTGTTAACCAGCGCTTCTACAGCAGTAACCATATCTTCCTTTCCGATGCTTGCCAGAAATCCCAGGCGGCCAAAATTAATTCCGATCACAGGAATATCTTTATCTCTTACGAACGCAATAGTGTCCAGCAGGGTTCCGTCTCCACCGAGACTGATCAAAAAGTCTATCGATTCATCCAGGTCGTTTGAATGACTAAAAAATAAAAGGTCCTGAGGAAATTTGAAAACATTATTTATGCGTTCATAAAACGGAAGATAAATAACAGGTTGTATTTTCCGGCGCTGAAGTTCGTTGAGCAGCTGTTGAACTTCGCCCCGCTCTGTTTCTTCTATGATCCGGCTGTATATCGCTACTTTCATTTTGATAAATTAATAGATCATCCGATATTTTAAAAGTCGTTTCTGATATGAAAAAATAATCCTTTTTCTCCTAACTGGTTTATGCTGTATTCTATCCGGAATACAAAATCATAAAAAGTTACTATATCCACACCGGCTCCATAGGTGTATAACATCGTATTCTGCAGGCTGTTCAGGTTATTATACCGGTTGAACACATAACCCAGATCAACATATGTTTTTGCATAAATTCTGAAAGGTATATGATCATGGGCTGTGTTAGGAAGGAAAGGTATGTTGAAATGAGCCAGTTCACGCATTACAGTGTTACGATCCAGCAGCAAACCAACCCCGTCCACTACATATTTTTCCAGGCCCCGCATATAATAATCGGCATAACCTAACAGGGACTGATTGTAAAATGGTTGTTTAAAAGGAAGGCGGATCAGTCCAAAATTCTGGGTTACAAAATACATTTTAGGTGCGAATGAAAATGCTTCAGTTGATCTGGCGATCAATTGTGTCATATTCATTTCAGCAGAAATTCCCCTTTGCAAAATACTCGATTCAAAAAGTATTCCCTTGGTCGGATACGGAACATAGTCAATATTATTATAATTAAGGCTATAAAAAAATTCAGGGTATACAACTGAAAGCCGGTTATTCAAAAAATAATTCGGATTTATCATAAGAAGCGCGCTGTCGATCTTCAGCTGGTTGAAACTAATCCTGAAAAAATGTTTGGTACGAATTGCAGGCCTGTAATAATAACGCAATGAAAAAGTTAACTGGGTCTGCAAATATTTTCCGGCATTCTGGAGAGTGTCGGCGTTAACAAAAACCTGCTGATTGTTTGTGGTGATTGCATCCAGTTGCTGAAGTCCGGAAATCAGGAAACCGCCTCCAAATCCGTGAATCATATTTTTTCCGGTATTAGGCCGGTCATAAGCCATTTCAATTTCCTTTGAATAACCGGTGATCAGCCAGACGCGTAAATTATCATTTCTCCCGGTAAAATTATATTGGGAATATTTCAGTCCGTAGTCAAAACGGCTGAGGCTGTAACCCTGCTGGGCCCAGGCTGTGAAGTTCCTGTCAACCGGTCTCACATAGGGAAGTGGAAATATATACCATCGTTCTTTGACATCAATATTAACATCCACAAAATATCCCCGGAATTCTTTCAGTGATATTGTTACTTCATTAAATAGTCTGGTATTGATCAGGTGTTCCCTGCCGTTTGTGAAATAATAAGTCAACTGCTGAATGGTTAAGGAATCACCGGGTTTAAATTGAAGTTCTCTTGTAATGATAAATGGTTTTGTAACCTTATTCCCGCTGATAAAAATATTTCCAACAATATATTGCCGGCCCTGTGTCGGGGGAATAATAATAACTCCTGTGGGTAGTGTATCTGGTTTGGAGAATGGAATTGTATCATTGACCGTTGACCGATGACCGATAACCGTTAAGCGTTTTGCGTTAAGCGTTGAGCGTTCGGCATTAAGCGTTAAGCGTTGAGCGTTCGGCATTAAGCGTTCGGCATTAAGCGTTAAGCGTGAAACGATCATCAGAATAAAGAGCAACAGATATTTATCCGATTTTCGGATCATAGGCTTGTCCGGGGGTCTTTAACAGGATATCATAGGGATGAATCAAATACTCAGGTAATTCATCAGGTGGTTATAATTGTCGCGCAATTCATTTTCATATTGTTCTTCACCAAAATAATATTTGATTTTATATTCATAGCGTTGGAAAGTAGAAATGATATCAGAAACTTCCATTTTGTTGATACGGAGGGTGATAAAAAAAGAAGATTGAATGGCGTCAAAATATGTATTCAGTTGAGTAACCTGGGCATCATTCGTCTCAACCAGTTTTATGATTTCTGAAAAAGTAAAATTGACTCTGTCCATCTCCAGTACGATGATAGCTCCGGGATCTCCGGCGCCGATAATCTTATCTGTTTGACGGAGTAAATCCAATGCGGTGATTGAACCAAGATATTCTGACTCCGGACTCAGTACGGGAATGAGAGTGAGTTGAAATTCGCTGAAAACATGCAGGGTATCCAGCATATGGCCGATGCCCTGTACCGAAGCATGGCTGAATTGAGCCTGAAGACTGCTGATTGGAGTTTCTTCTGAAGGTGCATCCAGAAGATTTTCTTCACTTATAATACCAAGCAGTTTCTTCTCAGATACGACCGGCAGGTGGGCCACATGGTGATCCGTCATGATCTCTTTTGCAAGCAGAACATTATCTTCCAGGTGTAAGGCCGGAATTCCGTCTGATAAAATTTCAAGGTTTAACACAGCAAGGGTTTTAGTGATAAGATATTATCTGTCTCATGCCACTGCTGCAGGTTCGTTTAGTTTGGTCAGAAACTGGTGTAAAATCACATTGAATTCGGCTGGAACCTCCATCATGGGTGCATGTCCGCATTTGTCAATAAAATGCAATTCACTATGTGGTATCAAACGTTGGAATTCCCTTCCTACAAAAGGTGGTGTAATACTATCGTTTGCTCCCCATATCAATAACGTGGGTTGTTGTATTTGATTGAGCTCTTCTCCCAAATTATTTCTTATAGCGCTTTTTGCCAAAGCAATGATTTTAATAGCTTTGATTCTGCTGTTAACGATTTCATAAACTTCATCCACCAGTTCTTTAGTTGCCGTGGCAGGATCATAAAAAGTCAGTTCTGTTTTCTTTTTGATATAATCGTAATCACCTCGTTTGGGGTAGCTGTCACCCATAGCGCTTTCAAATAACCCTGAACTCCCGGTAAGGATAATCGATTTAATCCTTTCAGGGTGTTTAAGTACATGTAATAAAGCAACGTGGCCTCCGAGTGAATTACCCAGCAGGTGAACATTCCTGTAATTGCGGCTTTCAATGAATTTATATACAAATTTCTCGAGGCCCCCCACGGAAGTATGCAGAATATCCAGTTCAAATAACGGAAGCATGGGAACCACCACTTTGTAATGCTTCCTGAAATATTCAATAAGATCGATGAAATTACTCAGAGCCCCGAATAAGCCGTGCAGCAAAACCAGGGGTTCTCCCTCGCCTTCTTCAATGAACCTGAATTTATCCACCTGTTTGATCTCGTACTGCATCGAACTATTAAAATATTCAATAAAATAATCGCTAAAATAAACGTTTTAAAGCAAAAATCACGGCTTTTAAAACCTTAATAATCTTTTCATTACAAATGTACGACAACAGATTTATACGGCTGTTGCGCATTCCGCTTCATCACTGAATCAGGAATAAGATCCTGTGACTATCATTCAGCATCGGTGTTTTAATGAATATCGCGGGCGATCTTGTCAAAAAAACCTTCCAGGGCTTTGAACATATCATGACCGAACGGTATAAACCCGGTTATGAAACGAATAACTGCCGGGCCAAAGGGAGCAATTAAATGATAAAAATGTGATTCATTCGCAGCATGTTTTGAAATGATCTGAGTTTGTGTTCCATAGAACAGAATGATGCTGTATATAGACAAATACAAGATCAAGAATAACAGAATGCCGCCAAGTTTGTTCAACCATTCAAGCAATATCAATTTGATAAATTTCTCCAGTATTCTTCCAGCCCAGCTCACAATTATAATAACTAAAATAAAAACAAGTATGAATGCGATTACAGGCAACCAGCGTGTTGACATGTGAAGGTCTGATTTCATATGCGTTGCCACTACTGCAGATAATTTCACAGCCGCCGCCAATCCGATTAAACCGCAAACAAGTGAAAACAATCCCAATACTAAACCCTTTCTCCATCCACGGATAATAGCAAGTACAATAATGATACAAAAGAAAATGTCTATCATGTTAAAGCTAAATTAATGTAATAGTAAGTCTGAAGCTTAAAGCGTATAACTTTCCAGGATATCCTTGGCTTTTAGAAGCCAAACAAGAACTCCGGTTTCACGAATCAGTCTTCCAAAAATGGGATAAATCTAAAATATTATTAAGTGTACTTGCATTTATGAAATTTGTTTTTGATCTTTGTTTTATCAACGATCATCCTTATCTGTTGAATCGTATCCAATCTCCTGCCGGGCAACTTCTAATTATCTTTTATTGATTTTTAACGATACTTCCATTCCTTTGAATTACGCGTACCCAATGCCTTGATCAGCCCCGATCAATCCGTAATTTATTTCTTTACATACCTAAAACGTGCATTATGAAAGCGATCTCTACCTTTGTATCCTTACTTTTAATTGTTACTATCTTCGGAATCAGCGCTGTTCTCTATCTGAATGAGAATTACAATTTGTCTGCAGTATTTTTTATTATTTGGATCATATCCCTGACCTTTTGGATCAGATCTGCAGGTATGATATTTTTTAATAATAACAAAAATGTATCGCAGAATGCTTAAGGCGTAAAGCTTAAGTCTAAATACCAGGGACTCGATACTCAAGAGTAACGAAGTTTTAGTTCAAAGCATATTTGTTGGTTAGTACAAAGCAATGTACGCCAGAAGCTTTTAGATTGTTTTACTAATGTGCAACGAATAAATGTTGCCATTGGAAAATTGAAAATTATAATAATATTTTTGGGCAATTAAAATATGGTAAATGGTGGATGGTTTATGGTGGTTGGATATATTCCTCCCGCTATAAGCCACCATCCACCACCAAACTGGTTACAAAATCACCCTCACACTCTCACACTCTCACACTTTCCTCTATTGTTTCAGCACTTTATATTCAACTCGACGATTGATTTCACGGCCGGCGGGGTTATCCATTCCATCCATGGTTTCGGGTGCAATCGGGCAACATTTACCCATCGATTTACCTTTAAGCTGATCCTTTGAAACACCCTGTTTCACGAGGTATCGGATACAGGCATCTACGCGTCGCCGGGCAAGTTTCAGGTTATATTTTATACCTCCAATTCCATCTGTATATCCTTCTACCTGAATAATCATTTGTGGATTTTTCTTAAGAATTATTGCCAGTGAATCCAGATTATCATGTGCAGAATCGCTCAGCACGGCTTTTTTATAAGCGAAATTTCCTACATGGGAGGACCGTTCAAGAGACTTCAGCAATTTTTCAATTTCCTTCTCATACTTAACTGATTTCATGCAAATGGGTTCATTCATCAATGAATCCGTCCCCTGATGAATCTGCAGATTATAATCCATACCGGAGGGTTCATAATCCGGTCGTGTTACATTGATCCTGAAATGCGCAGAATTATGCAATTCAATTTTATACCTTCCCGATGTGTCCACTTTATATTTTCCCAAGAAACGATCCCGGTGACGCAAATCAGTAACTGTCAATAGGACATTTTTTAATGGTAGCTGGGTTTTACAATCTACTACGGTGCCGTTCAGATAAAGTGAATTATTTTCCTTCACTTCAAATAATGCCAGGCAGCATTCCGATGACCTGTCTGAACTTATCCAACCCGTATTCCAAATATCATCTTCATCTGTGCTGATATAATACAGATCGTCTTTGGATGAATTAAGAGGAGCGCCTGCATTGACCGGTTTTTCCCAATCGCTCATACCGAAATTCCCTTTGGCATAAAAAATATCAAAACCTCCCATGCCGACATGTCCGTTACTGGAGAATACCAGAGTGCGCGATTTGTCATGGAAATAAGGCGCTTCTTCATCACCGCTGGTGTTTATAACATTGCCCAGATTCTGCACCTGGAGCACTTCGTGGTTACTGTCCAGAGAAGCTGCCCACAGATCATAGCCACCTGCACCACCTGCACGATCAGAAGAAAATATAACATATTTCCCGTCAGTTGTAAGGCAAGGTTGCGCGCTGTTTGATCCTTCCATATTCAGTGGTTCCGGAGCCCTTACCGGTTCTGTCCAGCCTTTCTCATTCAGGTGACTGGTATATATATAAGAAATGGTTTGATTATTTTTCTTTGTCCACCGGGTAAAAAACATAAACTTACCATCATGGCTAAACGAAGCCATACCATCATGTACACCTTTCCCGGTCGGGATGTCCATTTGTTCGGCACCCAGCAGGGGATTATCAGAATCCTTTGATTCAAACAAAGTATTCATATATTCAGTTCCGCCTCCATTATTTGATTTATCCTGCATGACGGAGGTAAAGACAACCGTATCACCATTTCTTTGTGCAAGTGCATATCCGGAAGCCGGGTCCTTCCCTTTCATCTCGTTCAATGCAAATTTATCATTGACTCTTTCCGATTGCAACTGAATAAACTTAAGGTTCTCCAGTTCCCTGTCGGCCTTAATTAACAGCTCATCCATCTCTGTATGTTTTTCCAGAAATGCGTTTATTTGAACTAATGCTTCCGCATATTTCTGATTGGCGCGAAGTGTCACAGCATACCAGTACCTCGCTTCGGGATAAGCTTTCTCTGAAAAACCAATGGATTCCTTATAATATTTTTCTGCTTTCTGATAGTCATTGATTAACCGGTAACTTTCTGCGAGATCATATACAGCTTCCTGATGAGGATCTACATTAGTCTTTCCTTTCACTTTTTTCTCAATGGCAAATGGTGTAGAACGGGGTCTTGAATGTTTTTCAGTTGCGAGATATTTGTCAAAAATTACGGAAGCTTCATAATAATTTTTTTCCTTAAACAGGTTTTGAGCCTGATTAAAATATCCGCTTCCATTCTGTGCATGAACACAAGGATTGGCCATGGCTGTGATACAGGCATTTATCAGGAAACATTTAGTTAATTTTCTATTCACCGTTGAAAGTTTTTTATAGGATTCGATTTAGTATTTTAAAACCTTGGACACCAAAACCTTGGCACCCCCGTATTTGATTTTCTTTTACCAACATAAGAAATAGATACCTCGAAGCTATTGCCCTTACTTCCCGCTGCACTTTTTGCTGAAGCATCCACGTCATAACTCAAACCGAATGTGAGTCCATTATAATAAAATCCTGCAAAAGGAACCATCGCATCCCCAATTCTGTAATAAGCCCCGAACATTACATCCGTGTTTTCATTTGCATAAGCCTGCACATAAACTCCGCCCATTTTTTCCTCTGCATCTCCTTGTTTCATATAAAGAGCTGTGGGAACTATAGAAAGCTGGTCTGATGCAGTAATTCGCACGCCAGCCTGAACACTATACCTGATATCAAGTTTGGATTGGGTTTGATCGGATAAAAAAGGATTGACGGGCTGGGTAATATGATATGCCGCGATGCCTCCGAAAAAACTTGCGGTTTTATTCGGTGTGGCATCATAATAAGCAATCCCAGCGCCTGCATCGAATGAAGTAACCTGCGGTTTCAAAAAGGTTTCGTTGGAAGGGTCTGAGGGATCAAATCCTACTCCGGATATCCACTGACTTCCAAACTGCATTTTCGTGATATCAAACTTCCTGCTGATAAATCCAATCTGCATGGCCATCACCAAATAATGATCTGCGTTTTCACCAAATCGTACACCTGTGTATGCAAATGTCAGGTAGCCGTTTGTAAAGCTATAAGCTCCGTCACTTGAAACCTGGTTCACCAGATTAAATCCAATGTTTGCATTTTTATTTGTCGTTTTCTCTCCGGAAAGTCCCCGGGTAGTGAGCGTATTTCCATATTGGCTTCTCCAGATAGCCGAGGCACGATAGTCACCATCGAAAGCACCTGTAAATGCCGGATTCATCGTCATCGGCTGAATATAATACTGGGAGAAATGCGGATCAACCTGTGCACGCACGGTTTTCCCCACAACACAGGCCAGCAGGGCCATCCAGCAGATTCTCCGTGATACATTTTTTTTCATATAGATTGAATTTTATCACGCCTTGAGCGCGATACATTTTATCTGATCAGGTTTATTGTTCCTTTTCGTTTGATTGTTACATTATTATAGAATGTTACTTTGGCCACATATACATATACTCCTACTGCCTGCGGGCGACCGTTCCATGTTCCATCCCATCCGCTCTGTGCATTTTCTGATTCAAAAATCAACTGACCCCATTGGTTATAAACGCGTAGTACCACTTCTTTTACAGAAGTTCCATATATTTTGAATATATCATTGTTGCCATCATTGTTTGGCGAGAATGAATTCGGTATGTAGAAATCTTTCAGATTTGGATCCACGACGATATTAAGTGTTGCCGTATCCAGACATCCGGTTGTGGATTGTGCAATCACGCTGAATGATGTAGTCGTATCATTTACAACTATATTTTGTGCCGTTGCAGTCTGATCAGTGAATAATAATGTCGGCGACCATGCAAGAACATTGTATGTGAAGTTTCCTGTTGTTGTGAAAGTTGTGTTCGTTCCTGCAAGTACCGGATCAGGATTTGCAGTCAGTGTAATAGTAAATGGTTGCACAGCTATATTGACCGTAGCCGTGTCCATACATCCATTTGGCGAAGTCGCCACTGCGAGATATATTGTACTATCCAGTGGTGTAACAGTAACTACATTTCCAGGACCGACCCCCGGCCAGTCAATTGTATTTCCCGGTGATACTGCAGTAAGCGTAACAGGGGTGCCCTTACAGATATCTGTTGCAGAGCCGGAAGCAGTAACTGTTGGTTTCGCAAAAATGTTTACCACTACTGGTTGTATACTGGATGAACATCCGGTGACCGGGTCAACTCCCTGCATATAGTAAGTTCCAGCCGTGCCCACCGTGGAAGGATTTGCCAGAGGAATCGTTCCGAGGTTGTCCTGATAATAATTGAAGGTTAATCCTGCCTGACTACCCATTGTTACTGCAGGATTTGTCAGGTCGATAGTTGCCGGGAAGCAGGTACCGGTCGGATTGTTCACAACCATTGACGGATTTTTGATAACTACTGTGGTAGAAGTGCTGTTATTGCAACTTCCATTTGTGAAGTTGTAGATGATTAAATATGTGCCCTGTGTACTTGCGGCCAGATTGATATCGCCAGTTATAGTATTCAAACTAAGGCCGGCTGAAGAGGCAAAAGTTCCTCCGCCAGTACCTGTGAGACTTACAATAGCGACTCCGTTTGTACAATATGGTGAACCTGTATAAGATATTGTCGCAGTTGGCAGCGCATTTATTCTGACATTCGTTGTTGTTGTATTAGTACATGACCCATTGCCGAAAGTATATGTGACAGTGTAAAGACCCGCCGTACTTCCTGTAAGATTTATTACACCTGTGGATGTATTGATTGCCAATCCTGCTGTTGAACTGTACGTTCCACCGCCCTTCCTGCTGCAACAATTTCTTATGCCGGCAGCCCATATTGCGGAACTGGAACCGCAACTGTAACACAGACAGGAACTGTTGGCGGAACATACACTGCACCTGCAGGAGTTGTAATAAATGCGGGAACAGGAGACATTGATTTGGCTACGAGCAATTCCGGCACCTACACTGTAACATATACATTCAGCAATGGAACATGCTCCAATACAACTACATCGTCTATAACAATCAATGCACTTCCAACCGCAACGATTGCATATGCAGCTTCACCTTATTGCATTACAGGAACCGCGACAGTTACACAATCAGGTCAGAATGGTGGTGTATATTCAGCGCCTGCCGGTGTTAACATAAATGCGGCTACCGGTGATATAAATTTAGCAACCAGTACTCCAGGAACATATACAATTACTTATACATTCAGCAATGGAACCTGCGGCAATTCTGCAACAACATCCATTACGATCAATGCACTTCCAGCCGCAACCATTTCTTACGCCGGAAGTCCATATTGTGCAACCGGAACAGCGACTACTACACTTATTGGTCAGGCAGGTGGAACCTATAGTTCGACAGCAGGTTTGAATATTACAGCGGCTACAGGAGACATAAATCTTACTACAAGTACTCCTGGAACATATACTGTTACTTATACATTCTCTAACGGTACCTGCAGTAATACAACAACAACAAACATTACAATCATTGCTCTTCCGGCAGCAACGATCTCTTATCCTGGAAATCCTTATTGTCTGAGTGGAACAGCCACGGTTACACAAACCGGACTTGCAGGAGGATTTTATACTGCACCTGCAGGAGT
>JABDDT010000069.1:15053-16736 GCA_013287475.1 Bacteroidota bacterium | reverse complement strand
TTATGGAAGAAATCGAAAGGGAATTCACGGATTAATTCAAAGGATGCGGATAATATGGTAACGATCAAATCGAATTCCTATTACTTTTTGTATTATTTTTCACCCGATATCAGGAAACTTAGGTTTCCGGCCCGATTGATCATACCTAAATCCTGTTTGTGCTCGCGGTAACCATACTTGGAAATAATTCTGCTATACCGGCTTTCGACCGGCATCCCACCGCCCAGGTGATCACCCTCGATGACCATCTTTTTCTGGTAGATTGTGGCGAAGGCACACAAACGCAGATGAATAAGTACAAGATCCGCCGCAGCCGGATCAACCATATTTTCATCTCCCATCTGCATGGTGACCATTACTTCGGGCTCATCGGATTAATTACCAGCATGGGCCTCCTGGGTCGTCACCAGGATCTAAATCTCTACGGCCCTCCCCGGCTCATCGATATTTTCGACCTCCAGCTTAAAGTAGCCGACACCCAGCTGCCTTACAACCTTATCTTTCATCCGCTTGGAGAAGAAGGGGTGTTGGTAAAAGACAACCGTTTTGAAATAAGCTGTTTTAAAGTCTTTCATAGGATTGAATGCTGGGGATTTATCTTCCGCCAGGTCAGGCCTCCCAGACGCGTGAATCCTGAAAAAGCAAAGATTTCCGGCATACCAGCCTCTTTTTTTGACCGGCTGAAATGGGGCGAAAATTATGAAACCCAACAGGGAATCGTCATCCAAAACGAAACGGTTACAGAACCTGCGCCGAAACCGAAATCATATGCCTATTCGGCAGATACAATCTACAATCCCGAGCTTGCATTGAAGGTAAAAGGAGTCGATATGCTATATCACGAAACCACCTATCTGAAGGATCTGGAAGAACGCGCAAATAAAAGATATCATTGCACGACTGTGCAGGCTGCTTCTATTGCAAATATTGCCGGCGTGAAGCAACTGCTCATTGGTCATTTTAGTTCAAAATATGACAGGCTGGATGAATTTGAAAGAGAAGCGCGCGAAATATTTCCTGAAACATACCTCGCCATTGAAGGAGTATCTTTTTTGGTGCCCTAGCTTCGCAATGTGGCAAATACGGAAATGTAGAAAATGAAATATGTGGAAATTGAATGGGAAAATGACAATGTAATAAAATGGGAATTTTCAGATCATCTTTCCAAAATATTCTGCTTCCACATCAATTTCCAAATCTTCACATTATCATTAATAATTTAATTTCCACATATTTCATTTTCTACATTTCCGTATTCGCCACACTAATGGGCCATGTATTAGCCACATTGTTGAAAATTTATATTTCCCTCTGAAGCAGATAAGCTGCAATTTCTTTCAACGCAACTTTATTTTCAAACGGTACTGTTATCAACTCCAGGTGTGCCTCCGCTTTTTCCATATATTTCATCTTTGCTTCTTCAGCTGCCTGATCCGCACCGGTGGCATGGAATATTTCAATCATGCGTTCAACTTTATCCTCGTCATCTGATTGAAGCAGGTTTTGAATTTTCTGTTTCTCCAGTGGACCTGCATTTTCAAGTGCCTGCACAAGTAAAAAAGTCTTTTTGTTAGAAATAATATCGCCTCCTTTCTGCTATCCAAAGAGTTTAATTCTTTTTTTAATAAAAAACATTTTCCGGAGAAGCCGGAAACCCTTTATGGTGCTGCTTCCTACATGATC
>JABDDT010000069.1:0-15043 GCA_013287475.1 Bacteroidota bacterium | reverse complement strand
TAATATCGCCTCCTTTCTGCTTTCCAAAAGTTGATGGATTTCCAAAACTATCGAGCCAGTCATCCTGCACCTGAAAAGCGAGACCGAGGTTTTTTCCGAAAGCATAAATATTTTCCTGGTTTTCCTCCGACGCGCCGCCAATGATCGCACCCATCCGGAGACTGGCTGCAAGAAAAACGGCAGTCTTTAATTCAATCATGTGCAGATACTGATCCAGAGAGATGAATAATGTTTTTTCGAAATCCATATCCAGCTGCTGGCCTTCGCATACTTCGCGGCCGGTTTTATTCAACAGGCGGAAAAGTTCCTGCACATATTTTGGAGAGGTTTGGTTCAGATATTCGTACGACTGCAACAACATCACATCTCCCGCAAGTAAGGCTGTGGCCTCATTATATTTTGCATGAACCGTGGCCCTTCCTCTTCTCAGCGGAGCCTTATCCATAATATCATCGTGAATGAGCGTGAAGTTGTGAAAGATCTCCAGCGCAGCAGCAGTTATCCATGTATCCGGCTGAATCGTTCCAAATATTTCGTTACCCAGGAGACAAAGCACCGGGCGGATGCGCTTACCACCTTCTCCGATCATGTAGGAAGCAGCACCATAAAGGGTTTCCGGCTTCTCCGGAAAATGTTTTTTATTAAAAAAAGAATTAAACTCTTTGGATAATTGCTGAAAACGCAAGATTAATTATTGATTATTAATTATTAATTATCTCGAAGAAACACCCACACTCCTATACTCCCATACTCCCATACTCCCATACTAGCTTTAGGCTTTAGGCTTTAAGCTTTAAGATTTCAAGAACCCACTCATAATCCAACTGCCTTTTTGCGAGATTAGCCGAAATCACTTTAATGCTCACTTTGTCGCCCATGCGAAATCGCCGGCCACTCCGTTTTCCAACCAGCGCATATTCCCCTTCGATCAGACGGAAGTCATCGTATTCCATCAGGCTGTTAAGACTGACGAGCCCTTCACATTTTTGTTCCAGTGTTTCAACCCAGAATCCAAAAGCAGCAACACCGCTTATCACACCTTCGAAAATATCTCCCACAAAATCTCTCATATATTCCACCTGCTTGTATTTGTTGGCAGCCCGCTCACTGTCCATCGCCGCTCTTTCTCTTTCACTGCAGTGCCTGCATTGCTCTTCCAGTTTTTTATGGATTTTTATTTCTTCATCAAGAACCTCCTGCAGTATGCGGTGTGCAATCACGTCCGGGTAACGACGGATGGGAGAAGTAAAATGGCAGTAATTGGTAAATCCCAATCCATAGTGTCCGATGTTTTCAGTGGTGTAAACAGCTTTGGCCATGGTCCTGATACCCAGCTGTTCCAGCACATGCTGTTCTGGTTTGCCCTTCACATCCTTGAGCATCAGATTGAAGGATGCGGCAATACCCTCAGCTGATTTCGTATCGAAATGATGCCCGTATTTTTTTGCAAATTCAACAAAAGGCGCAAGCTTTTCCTTATCGGGAGTGTCGTGAACCCGGTACGGAAATGGAATGGGTTTCTTTTTGATCATCACCTTCGCTACGTGACTGGCCACAGTCCTGTTGGCCAGCAGCATAAATTCTTCAATCAATTGGTGCGACTCCTTACTTTCTTTCACCAGGATTCCAATAGGCTTGCCCTTTTCATCGAGCTTAAACCGGACTTCAGTGGAAGAAAAATTAATGGCCCCTTTTTTTATCCGTTGCTTTCTGAATCGCTGTGCTATTTCGTGCAGAATACTGATCTCTTCAGTGTATTCACCCGCTTTCTTTTCAATGATCTCCTGTACGTCTTCATAGGCAAAACGATGATCAGAATGAATCACGGTTCTCCCGAGCCAGTATTCTCTGATAATTCCTTTATGTGTAATATGAAAAACAGCAGAAAAACAAAGTTTGTCTTCGTTGGGTCTTAGCGAACAGAGTTCATTCGAAATTCTTTCGGGCAACATGGGATTTACCCGGTCTGGCAGATAAACTGAAGTGGCTCTTTCATATGCTTCTTCGTCCAGGGCTGTACCGGGTTTAACATAATGACTCACATCGGCAATATGAACTCCGATCTCATACATCTCGTCTTTTAATTTCCGGAAGGATATGGCGTCGTCAAAATCCCTTGCATCAGACGGATCGATCGTAAAAGTTAATACTTTCCTGAAATCCTTTCTTCCTTCCAGGTCCTGTGAAGGAATGGTTTCCGGTAAACCGGCAGATGCTGCCAGCACATTTTCAGGGAATACAATCGTGAATCCATTTTCAAGAAGTATCTCTTTCATCACCCGGTCATTTTCATCCGACTCGTCCAGAACCTGCAATACTTCTCCCTGGGGTTTTTTATTTTTACCCCAGTCAGTAATTCGTATGATCACCCGGTCGTTGTCTATCGCGCCATTCAGTTTGTCTAAAGGAATATATACATCCGTCATGGGTCTGGCCGTTTCAGCAATAAAAAATGCGAATCCTTCACCCATTTGAATATGGCCCGGAAAATCAGTTTGTTTTCTTTCAATCACTGATTCTACAATACCCTGTATCCTGCTGTTGTCACGCTTCGACTGGGTAATTTTCACAAGTACAGAATCTCCATGCATGGCTGTATTGAAATCATTGGGACGAACCAGCACGTCGCGGTCCAATCCCTTTGCGATCACAAATCCCATTCCTGACCGGGTTACTTCCAGCACACCCTTATGCAGGTGTGTATTTATTTTTTTCTTTTTCTTATCTAGATGTTTATGACCCATAATATGTCAGGCTTGATCAGGAAATTCCTGAATGAATGTAGTAATTAAGCGCGTAAACTGATTTTCTTCATAAAATAAAAACACCGGCTGAATGGGTATTACATAAAATGGCAGTTCGCGAATCTGCTGTGAAAATTTCTGAAGACGCACAGCATCTTTTTCTGTCGTTAGTAAGATCTTATCGGGTGACTGGATCTGTTCAAATTTCTTAAGAATATATTTCAGGTCGTCGATCGTAAAAATATGGTGGTCGCTATAAGCCAGCTCATCATACCCATTAAATTTTTCTTCCAGATGTTTTTTCAGCGGACCCGGATTTGCGATTCCTGTAACGAGTAATATTTCTGCGGATTTCACTTCGACCCAGGGAATTCTGGTAATCACCTGGTAGGGCTTTCCGTATGTGATAGCAGTGAAAAATAACTGCTGTTCAGGTTTCGGTTTTATCTCCCTGATCAGGTGATGTTTTTCCGCCAGTGACAGATCCGGGGGACATTTTGTAACTACAATAATATTCGCCCTGCGGGCGCTTTTCTGCTGGTCACGCAGATCCCCGGTTGGCAGGAACCAGTCACGCGTAAACAGATTATTGTAATCCGTCAGCAGAATATTAAATCCCGCTTTTACCGAACGATGCTGGAAAGCATCGTCCAGAATGATGACGCGCGTATCGGGTTTATCATGCAGAAGCTGCGGAATGGCAAATATCCTTTCTTCTCCCACAGCCACCGTTACATCAGGAAATTTATTGTAAAACTGCATGGGTTCATCACCTATTTCCAGGGCTGTACTACGTTCTGTTGCCATTGCGTACCCTGATGTTTTTCTTTTATAACCGCGACTGAGAATGGCTATCCTGTATTGATTTTTAAGTTTTGCAATCAGGAATTCAACCATCGGTGATTTACCAGTTCCACCAACTGCAAGGTTTCCAATACAGATCAGCGGCAGGTTGAAAGTTGCTGAACGCAAAATATTCATATCAAACATCCAGTTCCGGATATAAACAATCAATCCATATACCAGCGAAAAAGGAAGCAGGAGCATCCTTACCGGTTTTAATAATGGATAGTTGAGATTGATCATAGCAGGGAATAAAGATAATTCAAATCAATGCGCCCGGCTGCTTCTGAAATGGTTCCTGGAGTGATCGATTTCATGAATGCAAGAGAAAACAACGCAGGATAACCCGACCATGCAACGATTTCATGTTCGTAATCAAGATAATTATCATTAAAAACCCAGCCGGCCGGATTCAATCCATAAGACCTGCAAAGCTTTGCAGTCATCAGAGAATGATTGATACTTCCGAGATAATTTCGGCTCACAAGGATCAGTCTCGCATCCAGTGCTTTAATCAGATCGATTACAAATTCACTTTCATTCAGCGGAACCATTAATCCACCAGCGCCTTCGATGATAAGCGGACGATCAGATTTCAGTTGATTAAAATCCTGCACAATCCTGTTGAGATCAATATGAATATTTTCATCCTTTGCAGCAATATGCGGTGAAGCTGCTAATGACAGTTTATATGTTTCCGGATGAATAATGCTTTTTGGATTACTAACCATCGAAGCCACCCAGCTGCTGTCTGTCCCCTTTTCGAATCCTGCCTGCACGGGTTTCCAGTAATCAGCCTGAAGGGCTTCCGTAAGAACAGCAGCGACAACCGTTTTACCGATACCGGTACCAATGCCGCTGATAAAATAAGGCCTCATCCCGCTTTATTAATGAAGATGGAAAAAAGGGTGGTCCCGTAATTTCTTTCCGAAACAAAAAGTGGAAAATCTTTGTACCGGTTGCGCGGCGTATGTTCAAGAACAAACCATCCGTTTTTCTTCAGGTAGTTTCCTTCCACAATCAGCGTCGGAATCTGGTCGATGGTCTCCAGCGCATAGGGAGGGCCGGCAAAAATAAAATCGTATTGATCTTTATTATTTTTCAGGAATTTGAAAACATCAGATGGAACCACTTTCAAATATTTCAGCTGCAGGATTTCTGCAGTTTTTCGGATGAAGTCAAGCATCTGACTGTCTATCTCTACAATGGTCAGATCGATTGCACCGCGGGATGCCAGTTCAAAACTGATGCTTCCGGTTCCTCCAAAAAGATCGAGGGTCTTCAGGCCTTCTATTTCGCGGTTAGACTGCAGTATATTGAACAATCCTTCTTTGGCAATATCTGTCGTCGGCCTCGTATAGGGCATTTTAGCAGGCGGATGAATTTTTCTGCCTCCCCAATCTCCACCGATTATACGCATATCGTCATTTTCAAAAGAGAAGAGAAAAAATGATTGGGAAACTGCATGAGTTCATCCGTCATTTTTATACTGTCTTCCATACTGTCAAAGCGGATATTCAGGAAATATAATTCCAGGTCTTCATATAAAGCAGATTTTTTCTCGATCATTCCGGCAAGCTCCAGCACCAGTTCCTCCCTGCTCATCTTTAGCTGGTGACAGCAGTTAAGCAGATGATATAAAACATCTTTAGAATCCAGGTATTCGAAATGCTGTATAAGTTGAAGTTGACCGCTTTTGCAAACCATCAGCAGCATTTTATCGGGATAGAAGAATGCCTTCATATAAGAAGGATCTTCTTTCGCTGTGAACATTTTAAAACACTTGAGCTGAAGACTATAAAAATGCCAGAACCGGGCATTCTGAAATTTTTCCTGCATTAAAAAATGAATCCGTGCAGGGACACGGTAAACATTATGAAATTCAAACCAGGGAATTTTTTCATCCAGCACGAGGTCACTGCTCAGATCTCCATAAATCAGGTCAGTTACCGGCCTCTTCATGTCGGTACCAAAAAATTTTTCAGGGATCAGGTTACTCTCAGGGAAATTATAAACGAGGAATGTTTCGCTTGCATCGAACCCTCTTAAAATAGGATCTGATTCCAGGATACCACGTACAATGGTTTCTGGTTCGTTGGTTTTAAGTTGTGGCCATTGAAAAACCCTGATAGCGACGGGGCGCATACCGCGGACATTCAACAAAACAAATATCAGCGAGCAGGCTCCTACTTCGATCAGCAAACGGCATTGCGTGGGATCCTCGCCATGGGGATTTTCATTATGTATATCAAAATCGGGTCTGATGTTCATAAAACGGATCGCAATAATACTACAATTTGGCGGATGGAAAGACGGTTTATTGCCATTCAGTGAGCAACTGCCGCGCAATCACTTTTATCCTGATATCGTCATAAATCAGATCCGGCATACCTAAAAGTACCCGCAGGTATGCAATCGCTTTTTTATCCTGTCCCATGCGGTGGTAAGAACGTGCCAGCTCATAATAATTCAGAATAAAAGCCGGATATAAAGAACGGCTCTTTTCAAAGTCAGCTATGGCATCTTCCAGACTCGCATCCGGCAATTTACCATAAAACATCCTGGCGAAATATCTTTCAGCCATGCTGAGGTCACTCACATCATAATTCCATCTGCCAAGGATATGATAAGCCCTGAAATTTGAAGGATCAAGACGTATGGCATTTTCTGCATAATGCTTTACATCTTTCGCCATGATGACACGCTCCCTGGTTGTAGATACCCTTGATATCCTGCCCAGCGCAAAAGCCATGGCACAATTTGCTTCTGAAGAATTTTGATTCACATTCAGTGCTGCAGCTGCATAATTTTTAGCTGCAATAAAATAGGGACGCATTTTTTCTTTTTCCGTTTGTCTCGCTCCAATCCTCGAGCAAAGCTCACTGCATTTCCAAAGCGCCTGCAGGTTGCCGGGTTCGTACTTCAGTATTTCAGCATATTTAAGAAAAGCTTCATTTTCATGCAAAGAGGATTCCTGTTGCTGTGCTTCTTTCAGGAGCCGGTTCAGATCCTGAGAAAATAACAGGCATGGAAAGCCTAAAAAAAATAAGGTAAGCAGTCGAAGCATAATGAATACTTACTTAAATGAACGATGCATCGTAACTCCTACCTTACCGACAAAATGTTCTATAGGTGCCTGTAATTTAAAAACGCTGATTCTGATTTCGGATACGGCCGGATATTGATGTTTGATGTTTAAGATAATACCCTGGCAGATTTTTTCCAAAAGAAATACAGGTTCCTTCATTTTTTCCTGTACAATCTTAAATAAATTAACATAACTGATAGTATCTGAGATCTTTTCGAACACGAAATCCAATTCGGGATAAGAAACACTGAGGTTTACTTCGAAGGAATTCATGACCTTTCTCTCCTCTTCATAAATTCCATGGTGTTCATAAAAAATCAGGTGCTGAAGTTCAATTGTAATCATAAAATAATTTGATCCGCCAGCCGGCGGATCTTTGTTGATCCAATAAAATCTGATTTATTTAATAACTGCCAGATCTATTTGCTGTTCTGCTGATGCCGGAACTTTTTCCTGGAGAGAAAGCCATCGTTCTGCATCCAGGGCAGCCATGCAACCGCTTCCTGCCGCTGTTACTGCCTGTCTGTAAATTTTATCCTGCACATCACCAGCTGCAAAAACCCCTTCAATATTTGTTTTAGAAGTTCCTGGCACTGTTTTAATATATCCTGTTTCATCCATCGTCAGCCATTCCTTGAAAATGCCTGAGTTGGGTTCATGTCCGATGGCTACAAAAAATCCGCTGATCGGAATAGTTTCTGTTTTTCCATCTTTTGTATTTTTTATCCTGACGCCGTGTACTTTATTGTCGCCAATTATTTCTTCCACCTCGGTGTTCCAGTATATTTTAATATTGGAAGCTTCCCGGATACGCTGCTGCATAATCTGCGATGCACGCATCTGGTCCCTGCGAATCAGCATATGTACATTCATGCAAAGTTTGGAAAGATACAATGCCTCTTCTGCAGCCGTATCACCGGCGCCCACGATGGCTACTTCTTTTCCCCTGAAGAAAAATCCATCACATACCGCACATGCGCTGACGCCATATCCATTAAGTTTTTCTTCGCTCGGAAGTCCAAGCCATTTCGCCGTTGCACCTGTTGCTATAATTACTGAATCGGCTTCGATCAGTTTTTCATCATCAATCCAAACCTTAAAAGGTCTCTTGGAGAAATCCACTTTAGTTGCAATGCCGTAGCGGATCTCCGCTCCCATCCTGGCTGCCTGTTTTTCAAAATCCACCATCATCTCCGGACCCTGAACACCGTTAGGATAACCCGGATAGTTCTCCACTTCCGTGGTAATCGTAAGCTGACCGCCTGGCTGAATACCCTGGTATAAAAGGGGTTTCAGATTGGCCCGCGCAGTATAAATCGCCGCCGAATAACCCGCAGGACCCGATCCGATAATCAAACAATGAACCCGTTCTGTTGATTTATTTTCCATAAAAATTCTAATCAATAATCTTCTGATATTTTAAGTTCAGGCTTTAAGCTTTAGGCTTTAAGCTTTTGGCTTTAGGCTTTAAGATAGTCTCAAATTTAAAAGTAAATGTTGATAATGAAAGTCGCGCAGATGACTCAGGTAAAAGGAAAAATAAAAAAAGCCATTCCGCAACATGCGAAATGGCTATAAAAATATACCTGAATTAATAATTAACAATTAACCATTGACAATTATCCCAAGTACGCTTTCAACGCACTGCTGTACCTGGCTTTCTGGAGTCGCTTGATGGCTCTTTCCTTGATCTGGCGGATTCTTTCCTTGGTCAGATCATATTTCTGTCCGATCTGTTCGATGGTAACACCGTTTTCTCCGTCCAGTCCGAAATAAGCATTTACGATTTCCGCTTCACGGGGACTCAAAGATTTTAATACCCTGCGAATTTCTGCACGGAGGGAATCTTTCATCACATCGTCATCTGTATCATCACCGCCTTCCAGTAGATCACCCATAGCCACATCTTCGGCCTCGTGCACCGGTGCATCGAGTGAACTGTGACGGGTATTGCTCTGAAATATATTGTTAATTTCTGTTTCGCTCATTTCAAGCAATTCAGCCAGTTCTTCCGTACTTGGTTCACGTTCGTGTTCCTGTTCGAAAGCCATATAGGCTTTATTGGCTTTATTATATGTGCCGATCTTGTTCTGCGGAAGACGAACCAGACGACCCTGTTCGGCTAAAGCTTGAAGGATTGACTGACGGATCCACCAAACGGCGTAAGATATGAATTTGAAACCCTTGGTTTCATCAAAACGCTGGGCAGCTTTAATCAGTCCCAGGTTACCTTCATTGATCAGGTCACTCAGGGAAAGACCCTGGTGCTGGTACTGCTTTGCCACAGAAACCACAAAACGAAGGTTTGACTGGGCCAGTTTGTCCAACGCCTTCTGATCTCCCATCTTAATCCGCTGAGCGAGAATGGTTTCCTCTTCCGGAGTGATCATGGAGATCTTGGATATTTCCTGTAAATACTTTTCTACCGCCTGTGAATCGCGGTTTGTAATCTGCGTAGCAATTTTAAGTTGCCTCATAATTGATAATAATAATTGTGGACAAATGCCTTTGTCGGATACAAATCAACGATATAACAATGTAAATCGCGGAATAGTTGATAAGGGTAGGATTAATTATGTTCCGCTCATGTACAGGCACGAAAGTAATACGCAATCGCGGAACTTCATAACCTTTCTGAAATTAAAAAACACAAAATTTGGTAAAACGAACTTTTTAGTTATAAATTTGTTGAATAACTATAAACTTAGTTGTCAATTGTAAATTGTCAATTGTCAATTACGGAGATAGTTTTCGACAGGCATTAACAATTAACAATTGACAATTTACAATTATGCTTCGTTCTTTAACAAAATCAGAAGAGCAGGTCATGCAGGTCCTTTGGAAACTCGGTAAGGGATTTCTGAAAGAAATTATTGAATCGACTCCGGAACCAAAACCTCATTCAAATACCATCGCAACCATCCTGAAGATCCTGGTGGAGAAAGGGTTCGTGGAATATAGTGTACATGGCAGAAACAACCTGTACAAACCCGTGATCTCCCAGTCCGAATATGGAAGAAAATCAATCAACCAGCTGATCAAGGGATATTTCGACGGCTCCCCGGCCCGTCTGGTTTCCCAATTCATTAATGACCATAAACTGAGTGAAGCCGAGCTTGAAACATTATTGCAACAAATTCAACAGGCAAAAAACAGTAAATCATGAGTATCCTGATCTATCTGACAAAAACTGTCCTGGTATCCGGGTTACTTTCCGGCTATTACTGGCTCTTCCTGCGAAACCGTTTTTTTCACGGTTTCAACCGGATTTATCTTTTAGCCATTCCGATTCTCAGCTTTCTGCTACCGGCACTTCAACTGAGACTACCCTCCTTTTGGAACCATCCTTCATCAGGTTCTCCAATCCTTTTACTGGGGGTCGGACAGGGAACCCTGGAGGAAGCGGTAACTATTTACGCAAGGCAGCAATCTGGAAAAGGACTTTCATTTGAATCCATATTATTCATTCTGTGTTTGACGATAAGTATATTTCTACTCATCCGGTTTTATAAATCGATCCGTTTTATTTTTCAACTGCGAAAAGAAAAATCATTTATAATCCTTCCGGAAGCGACTGTCTATTTTGTTTCTGAAAAAGGAACTCCTTTCTCATTTTTCAAATCCATCTTCTGGGGAAAGGAACTGGAATTGGAAAGCGAAGCTGGCCGCCAAATTCTGCAGCATGAGATCTATCATGTGAAAAATAATCACTCGATGGATATCCTTTCGCTGGAAATTCTATACATCGTTTATTGGTTCAACCCATTCCTGTTACTGATCCAAAGGGAAATAAAAGCGATCCATGAATACGCAGCGGATGCATGGGTAGCTGCGAAAACAGATACTTACGCATATGCAACCCTGTTATTAACCGAAGCCTCTGGTCCCATGCTACCGCTAACAAATCCATTTTTCAAAAGCCAAATCAAAAGAAGAATCTCTATGATGACGAAATCCAAAAAACAAAAAGCCGGTCTCCTGGGTCGTTTCATGATCCTGCCCATGATCGCGATTTTAACCGGACTGTTCTCATTTAAGATGCATAACATAGTGCATCCATCATCTGCAAAACCCATCAGAGTCGTGATTGATGCCGGTCATGGGGGCAGTTTCAATGGTGCACAGTACAATGGGATACTGGAAAAAAATATCAACCTGCTCATTGCAAAAAAAATTCAGGCTTTATCGCATGAATATAATGTGGATGTGATCATGTCCAGAGAAACAGATATAACCCCCGGCAGTAACGAGTTGCGTGAATCACTGAAATACATTGCAGATCTGCCAAAAAATAATAACGCCGACCTTTTTATTTCCATCCATACCAATTCAACAGAAAACGGAGAGGATGGAAAAATACAGACTTCCAAATCAGGATTCCAGGTTTATATACCCCGTAATTCAAGTGAAGTATATGAAGGATCCCTGAAATTTGGATCTGCCCTGACTGAAGTCATCAGATCAGATTATTCGATCGAACCCGAATTAAAACAAGTACCCGGAGATGGCGGGAACATCTACATTTTGAAAAACGCGACCGTGCCGGCTCTTTTAATCGAATGTGGTTATATGGATAATCCCGCAGATTTGAAATACCTGCAGGATGAAAAGAACCAGGAAAAAATTGCACGTGATATCCTGGAAGGAATCCGGAAATATTCCATGGAAACAACCAGGTATGCTCCACCGGTGGTCATTTCAACAGATTCAATACCATCCGATACGACAACCATGGAATCCATAAGAAAAATGAATCAAATCGATATCGCTTCCATAAATGTTGACAGAAATTCAAAACGGATTATTATAACTACTAAAGACGGAAAAGTTTTATATGTAGTAATCACGGATGAAATGATTCATTCCTGGGATTCTGCACGCGATGCAAAAATAAATGCGGCCGGCACCGCTGGCGCAGGTCAGGCAGTATTTACAAAAGTTGAAATTGAAGCAGAATTTCCCGGAGGAAACAAAGCCTGGGGAGAATATCTGCTGAAGAATTTGAGGTATCCGGAAGCAGCCGTGAAAAAAGAAATACAGGGAGAGGTGCTGGTTGAATTCATAGTGAAGAAGAATGGAGAACTCACAGATATCCACGTTATCAGTGGTCCTGAACAATTAAGAGAAACTTCTGTGAATATTATAAAGGAAAGCGGCAGATGGATCCCGGCAAAACAAAATGGAGTAATCGTTGATTCTTACCACCGGCAACCCATCAATTACAAACTGGAGCGACAGTATTAACCCATATCCCATATCCCATAACTCATATCTCATAACCCATAACCCCTCTAATACCCAATCTGATTTCCACCTGTATTTATCAGCAATTCTTTTTTCTCAGACTCCTCTACCCTGCCGATAACCTGAGCTTCCATTCCAAATCCCCTGATTATTTTAATTATATCGTCGGCAGCGGAAGCATCCGTATAGATTTCCAGGCGCTGGCCCATATTAAAAACCTGGTACATCTCACGGTCATCTGCACCCGAAGATTTCCGGATCAGATCAAATATTACAGGCGGCGTAAACAGGTTGTCTTTAATAATCCGCAGAGGGTGCGGCAGGTACTTCAGACATTTTGTTTGTCCTCCCCCACTGCTGTGGATCATTCCTTTCACCTGCTCAAAACTATTCTCAAGAATCGCTTTCACAACGGGTGCATAGGTACGGGTCGGACTCAGTAACAATTTGCCCACCGGCATTTCCTCACCCGTTTCAGTTTTAACCAGGTCGGTCATTTTATAAGTACCGGTATAAATCACATCTTTATCCAGAGAAGGTTCAACGGTCTCCGGATAATAATGGCCATAACTGGATTCCAGTACGTCATGTCTTGCGCTGGTGAGCCCGTTACTTCCTATTCCGCTGTTATATACTTTCTCATAGGCCGACTTTCCACTGCTTGAAATCCCGACAATCAAATCTCCTGCTCCTATTTTTTCATTGCTGATAATTCCTTTTTTTGGCCAGCGAGCGGTCATCGTGCCATTTACGGCAATGGTTCTGACCAGATCTCCCACATCGGCTGTTTCGCCTCCCAGGAAATGAATGAGCACTCCATAGCTTTTCAGTTCATCAAAAAATTCCTGTGTGCCTTCAATGATGGCCTGCAATACTTCACCGGGAATCCTGGATTTATTCCTGTCGATGGTGGAAGAAAATAAAAGATTATTATATACGCCCACGCATATCAGATCATCCAGGTTCATGGCCACCGCATCCCGGGCAATATCTTTCCAAACGGAAATTTCACCTGTTTCCTTCCAGTAGAGATAAGCCAATATACTTTTGGTGCCGGCACCATCGGCATGCATGATATTCACCCAGTCCGCATCCTTTCCCAAATAATCCTCGTATACTTTACAAAATGCAAAGGGGTAAAGCCCTTTGTCGAGACGGGCTGTTGCCTGATGTACTTCTTCTTTCTGGGCTGAAACACCACGTCTGGAGTAAAGAGACATATAAAACCAAGGTTTTAATAAGGCGCAAAGCTAATCGAATCACTACAGCCTGAAAACGAAAAACAGAAATTTTAATTCATAAGCTGTGTTTTTATAATTTCGCACCAGATTTTGATTATGCTGGTTTACAGGAATATAGATCTCTTACCCCTTTTTCGCAATACCGTACTTACCATTGGAACCTTTGATGGCGTACATACGGGTCATCAGCAGGTGATTACCCAAATGAAGAAACGCGCCTTTGAAGTAAACGGTGAAACGGTCATCATAACATTCGATCCCCATCCGCGCACGGTCATCAATGCAGCTTCGGGCATAAAACTTATTAATACGCTGGATGAAAAAATAGAATTGCTTTCTGATAAAGGCATTGACCATCTCGTGATCGTTCCGTTTACTGAAAAATTCGCGCAACTTTCTGCGGAAGATTATATCAGCCAGTTTCTGATTCGTTATTTCAGGCCCCATACCCTCATCATTGGATATGATCATCATTTCGGAAAAGGAAGATCCGGAAATTATGAATTGCTGAAGCTGCATACAACCACCTATCAATATCAGCTGATGGAAATTCCGGCACATGTGCTCGATTCAATCTCCGTAAGCTCTACACATATTCGTCAGGCCATAGGACATGGGGATATGAATATCGCCAATCAGCTGCTGGGATACACTTATTTTTTCAGCGGGTTGGTAGTTGAAGGAAATAAACTGGGCAGAAGCATAGGTTATCCTACTGCAAATCTTGACATTCCGGAAAAATCAAAACTGATTCCTGGTGACGGCGTGTATGCTGTGGACGTTGAATCCTCTGATGAACCGGGCAGGCGATATCAGGCGATGATGAATATAGGCTTTCGGCCGACAGTCGACGGATCAAAGAGAATGATTGAAGTGAATATTTTCCAATTCGACAGATCGATCTACGGCTATTCCCTGAAAGTATTTGTAAAGAAATTTCTTCGTCCCGAAATAAAATTCAGTGGACTGGATGCACTGAAAGCTCAACTTGCGTTAGACAGAGAGGCAAGTATAGGAGTATAGGAGTATAAGAGTATAAGAGTATAAGAGTATAGGAGTATAAGAGTACAGGAGTGAAAGGTTCCTCAGATGCACTCTTATACTCCTATTCTCTTATACTCTTATACTAGTTTAACGATCAATTCCTTCAACAACGCCCCTTCCTCCACATTCACCGCGCCTACTCCCACACTCTTCAGATTATACTGATGTAGTAAGAGCAATGCGTTTTCGGTTCCGGCGAATCCATAATTTTTTGCGGCTTGCAGATAGTCCCTCACATAATAAGGAGATACACTAAGTGCAGCGGCAGTTGTTTTCTCATCCGGTCCCGCGATGCCGAAGATCATATATACTTTGCTGAAGAAACTATAGAGTGCGGGCAATACCAATTGGATGGGTGCCGCCTTCGGATTTCTTTCAAAATATTGAATGATGCGAAGAGCCCCGGATAGATCTTTTCTGCCAAGGGCCGACTGCAATTCAAATGCATTGTACTCTTTGCTGATGCCTACAAAGTTTTCGATATCATCTTCATGGATGGTCTTTCTCGCACCGAGATTGATCTGGATTTTTTCTATCTCACTTTTAATGCGCGTCAGGTCATTGCCGATATGATCTATCAGGAGACTCAGCGCCTTCTCATTGATCGTAAGTCCCTTTGATTGTAATAATCCGGTCACCCATTCAGGCAACTGGTTGTCGTACATTTTTTTTGTTGAAAGCAATTCACCTTTATCCTTTAGAAGTTTTGCCAGCTTACTGCGGCCATCAACTTTTTTATCCTTATAAGAAACCACGAATACCGTGGAATCCAGCGGCTGCTGAATATAAGATTCTAGTTTGTTGATGTCCCGCATCTGTTGCGCCTCCTTCAATAATAC
>JABDDT010000068.1 GCA_013287475.1 Bacteroidota bacterium | reverse complement strand
AAAGCGACAATGCCGCCATATGCAGCAGCATGGCGGGCTGTATATTCCAGGGTAAGACAGGCGCCTTGTGAAAATCCGAGAAAATAGATATTGGAAAATGATATACCCCGTCCTGAAAGACCATTTACTATTTTGTTTACTATTTCCAGTGAAGAGGATAGCCAGGGCTCATTTTTATCCGGTGGTGTCAGAAAGGAATTAGGATACCAGCTGTTGTAGACAGCCTGCGGGGCAGCGAGGAGAAAATCTTTTACATGCAGATGCGCTGAGATTGGCAGAATATCTTCAGCCGAAGCGCCCCTTCCATGCAGCATGATCAGTGCTTTCTTCGGATTTATTTTATTACCGCCGTAAATAATTAATTCATCATGCATGGGAATTACAAATAAGATTTTAAATGGATGGACAAGGGCTCAAGTTCAGATTCAAGTTTTTGCCTCCCTTTTTCCAGCCATCCTGGAAGCTGGAGATCCTGACCCAGATCAGCCGGATCTTCATCGACTTCAAATCCGGGTATCTCCGTAGCCACTTCAAATAGTATACCTCCGGGTTCCCGAAAATAGATGGACGAAAAATATTTCCTGTCCAGGACCGGAGTCGGATTCATTGAACGCTCCATGATTTTTTTCCTGACCAGTTGCTGAGAATTTTTATCTTTCGTTGCGAAAGCAATATGATGAACCGTACCGCTGCCCGAGAGACCTTTCAGGCTTTCGGGTGAACAAACCAGATCCACATAATTACCGGGACTATCCTCCGCTGCATATCTGAAGCGGTTTCCTTTCTCTGAAATTAATCTGTGATTAAGCTGCGCAGTAAGCAAACCAGCGGTTCTTTCATATCCTTCCTCCCAAATTTCAACGCCATATAAGCCGCGTATGGCCTGCTCCTCATCCAGCAGACCGGTATATCCCTTTCTGTTGTCCTTATCGTTAAAAACCAGTTCAATGCCCAGACAATCCATGTCCTCCAGATAAATAACAATTTCGTTTTGAAATCTTTCTTCGGGATCTTTACAGGGTATTTTAAACCGCTTCAGTCTTTCAGTCCAAAATCCGATCGAAGGGAGAGGAACAGAAAAAGATGTTGTATTCAACATGCCCTTTCCATGACGACCTGTGACCAGTCCTTCATAAAGGAAAAAAGTAATTAAGCTTCCGGGGTTCCCGATATCATCACCATAATACAAATGATAAACTCCGGGGGCATCGAAGTTGACCGTCTTTTTAACCAGCCTTAAGCCAAGTATTCCAGCGTAGAATTCCAGGTTTTTTTTTGCGTTGCCGGAAAGCGCCTTTACATGATGAATGCCTGAAATCAGCTGGTCCATATTTTTTTTTCATTTCAGTTTGGGTAGGATTTCCTCTATTATTTTTCTGTCAGGTTCAAATTGACGGGGCAATTGAAGATGGCTCCCGAGTTCTTTAAGGGGTTCATCTACGGTAAATCCGGGATTGTCCGTAGCTATTTCGAAAAGCACGCCACCGGATTCGCGGAAATAAACGGAGTAAAAATAATCCCGGTTAATTTTAGGTGTGGGCAGTAAACCATTTTCGAGTATTCGTTCCCGTAGGGCCATTTGAATTGACTCATCTTTCACCCTGAACGCAATATGGTGATTGGTTCCGGCTGTATTGTGACCGGATTTTCCGTCGGGCTCTTCCAGCAGGTCAACGATATTGGCCGTGGAAATGGCGTCGGTGATAAAACGGTACCGGTTGGCCTCCTGAGATAACAGACGGTATCCGAAAATATCTGTTAAGATCCTGGCCGTTTTTTCCATTTCGCGAAGGGTTAAAGTTACCTGGCAAAATCCTTTCAATGCATTTTCTGAATGAATGTCTTTTGTTTCCCATCCCTTTCTTGGATCAGCAATCGTTGGTTCTACCAGCGTAAGGTCTAATCCGTCCGGATCAGCAAACCGAAGATGGGTTTCTCCGAATCTTTCCATTTTTTCTTTTACACGCACATGGAATTTTTTAAATCGCTCTTCCCAGAATTCCAGGCTTCCGGTATTGACAGAATATCCGATTTCAGTTGCCATGCCTGTCCCCGGATATCCCTGTCCAATGCCCTCCCAGGGGAAAAAAGTAAGGATAGTTCCAGGTGTTCCTTCTTCATTGCCATAATAAAAATGATAGGTTCCTGGATCGTCAAAATTTACTGTCTTTTTTACCAGTCTCAATCCCAGGACAAGGCTATAGAAATCAAGATTACGCTGCGCATTATCTGAAATTGCTGTTATATGATGAAGCCCTGAAATCTGGCTGGACTTTGAATTCATACATTCTTCTTTTTTATGTACAGTTCATCTGTTAAAATTATGATGATGCAAAGAATCGGAACAGCCAGTATAATTCCCAATACACCGGACAAAATGCCCATGATTAACTGACTCAGAAAAGTGACGGCAGGAGGAAGGTTAATAATTTTTTTTTCAATCAGGGGTTTTACAAATCCACCCACTATGGTTTGACAGACAATATAAATCAGGGCAACGATAACGGCTGTTTTTGTACTGATCGTGATGGCAAGCAACAAGCCGGGAATCATAGCGATTATCGGACCGAAATTGGGAATGATTTCCAGTATCCCCGCAAACAAACCCAGCACGATCGTAACGGGTAATCCTGCCAGTGCCAGGCTGGCTGCAAGCAACATGGAAATGAGCACAGTGGCGATCAGGTTGCTTTTTATCCAGCCTTTCAGCGCTTCACCGATTCGTCGTTGTATTATTTCACCCGTATTTTTTTTGCTTTTTGGAAAAAAGGAAAGGATTCCTTTTTGATACAGTGTTGGGTCTACTGAAAAGTAAATGCCGAAGAAAAGAATGACATATAGTTCGCCAGCAACACCAAAACTGCTGCGGAATAAAGTCGACATGGTTTCCAGCAATTTCTGAGAATTTTCTCCTGAAGAATAGGTAATTATTTTTTGCCCGATCGTTGAATGAGAGAACTTTTCCCTGGCTGTATGAAGGGTATTCGGCAGGGCATTTCTTAGTTCGGAAACCTGCTGTTGAATGGTCGCTCCAATGAGCCAGGTTAATAAGACGATGAACAATAGGGTGCCGGTTACAGAAGCAATGAATGCTCTCTTCCTGTTTAATTTTAATTTCTTTTGTAAGAATTCAGCCAGTCCCTGAAAATAAACTGCAATCAAAACGCCGGAAAATGCCATGAGTAATATATTGAAAGCGACCCGGAGGATCAATAGAATGGTTATAAAGAGGCAAATGATCGCAGTGATTTGCCAGACTTTAGATGCAGAGGGCAATTCTTTTTTAACGGAATGATCCGGTATGTTTTCCATTTGGTTCAAAATTAACTGTGGAGCATTCCGGAGCAATAGACGGATTACTTTAATTGATGTAGCATATACTTTCAGGAAATAGAGTAAAAAGACAATGGAAAAGCGTTGAATAGACATTGATCCCAATGGGAATGGATACTAATTTCACAGATTAAATAAACGAATTGGCTGGAACAACGAAGATTAAAACATTCATTATGCTGAAGCCTTTATTTAATTCAGGGAGGGACCATTATTGGGGTGGCCTGAATGCACAAGTGGAATTAATGCAATATGGCGGTTATCAATGCCGTCACAGCGGTGTTTCGTGGCCGGTAGTTATACAAATGAAAGAATTTTTCGGGAATGATCTGAGATTTGTATTCAGACATTTTCCATTGCCGAACATTCATCACCTGGCACTGGAGGCGGCGTTAGCTGCTGAAGCCGCAGGACTGCAGGGCAGGTTTTGGGAAATGCATACCAAAATTATGAACAACCAGTTCCATCTGAACCGGGCATCGCTGAATGTATTGGCCGAGGAAACCGGATTGGATATGGGCGAATTCATCAGCGACTGCAAAAGACGTCATTTGTTTAAAAAAATAACAAATGATTTTGAAAGTGGGATTCACAGCGGGGTAAACGGCACGCCTACTTTTTTTATTAATGGATATATGTATAACGGGTTCGATGATTTTAACAGTCTGTATAAGGTATGCAGATTTACCACGGACTACAGACGGAAACTCTTATACAACATGCCCGAGTAGTCATGACAGATTTAATAAAATATCTGTTATACACTGATATCGGAACGGCGCTCAACAACGCGGCATTGCTCGGATATCGCGTATTGCTTGCACTGGAACTGTTCAGGGTGCATGGCATGAAGAAATTTCGCACAGAGAATGGACAGCGTGAACAGATACCAAATCCCCTGGGTCTGCCGGATAAATTAAACACCATGGTGGCGACGTTTTCAGATACCGTCGTTCCGTTTCTCCTGATGATTGGCATTGGAACAAGATTCATTCTGTTACCTGTTATCGGCGTCACGTCAATCGGATATTTCGTGGTGCACCAAAAAGACAGTATCGAAATTCGCGACGTGCCATATATGTATTCCATATCATTCATTTTTATCTGGATCCTGGGCGCGGGAAAATATTCGGTTGATTATTATCTGTTCAATTATTTAAGTGGCGGGTGAAAAGAAATATATCAGCCGGCTCACGCTCGTCCTGTCAGTAGTCGCCGGCTTCTGCGATACGGCAACATTCGTCGCCGGCGACAATATTTTCTCAGCTCATGTAACGGGAAATTTTATCGTGTTTGCGGCTCAGATTGTGCTGGGCAAGGATGAACTGGCCTGGATTAAGCTTATAACCTTTCCCGTTTTTGTAATTGCGGTCATAGCAGGAGGCTGGCTGTCAGAAGTAAAAAACAATAATCGCTATCATCTTCTTTTAGTGGAAGGATTGCTTCTGGTCACTTGCGGGGCGGGCGCTTTTTTTTCGCATTATCTTTTTCTGCAAAAGGATTTTACCTATTGGGCGGTGATGATGGTTGTCTTTGCCATGGGCCTGCAGAATGCGTTTGGAAAATTGTTTGCAAAAGAAACACATGGCCCGACCACAATGATGACCGGCAATGTGACGCAGGCTTCCCTTGACCTGGGGACCTTGTTGCGGAAAGGTTTTTCGACTGAAATCTCGGAGGCATTAAAAAAGCAATTATTTCTGATCGGCGGATTTCTGCTGGGATGCCTCCTGGGTGCGGTGCTTGGAAGCGAATGGGGTCTGGACAGTGTTTTCCTTCCTGGTATGGCGATTTTAATCAGTTACAATTTTCTTTTGAAATGATTGAGATCATATTCGAAATTATCCAGATCCACATTGATCGTATTGACTTCGGCCATCAGCTCGGACAACATAAGGACCCTCACTTCCAATTCATCCTGTTCAAATATTCCACCGGTTCCAAAAAATAAATTTTCAGTTTTTTTATTTACAGGACCATTCATTTCAAATTTTAACCATCGCATTTTAATCAGCTGAATCTTGGATAATTGCCGGGTATCGCTGAAATTCGGGTCATTTAAAATATACCACAGTCCTGCAGGATATTCAACGGACTTTACCGGCGCGAACCAGGGATCGCTCAACAAATTCCTGAAAAACATCAGTTTTATTTTCAGATTGCCTGAACGCAGGGTATGCAGGCTTAATCCGGCCGACACCAGACTTCCGCTGACGATCGTTATATTTTGTGGCGTTTTTTCTGTTATAATGACCGGTGTGATATTTGTTGCCGATCCGATGACGATCGATTCTGCAGTAAGCCTGGTATTTTTGCTGCCGTTCTGATTGCGCAGTTGAATATATAGTTGTCTAGTCCTGAATACTTCGCATTCCAGTTCGGATAAAATGGCTTCTGTCTGGGCCCTGATGGAAGTAAGACCCTCTTTTAATTTCGTTAAACATTCCAGGAAAGAACTGTCACCGGAATCACGATCACTTGTAACCAGGGCTAGGTTTTTTAGAAAAAGCAGTGTGCCAGATGCGTTGGCTAAAATGATATCACGTTCATGAAATAAAACAGGTTGTTTCATATCAGATTTTAAAATGGAATCTGGTACCAGATCAACACGGTACCTCGTCTGATAGTTGGTGTCGGTCACCGGCACGCATAAATCCCAGATTATATTTGAATCGGATGGCGAAATAATATTTGAAGATTTGCAACCTGTAAGCAGGAATATGATGATAAAATACAGGATGGAATGAGTTAATATTTTTTGCTTGGCAGACATCGTTTCAGAAAGAGAAGCAGGAACAACCGAGCGCCCCCCAAAAAGCTGAATAGTTGTTGGCGGGAACTTGGCTCATGATCGCGGCATGATGATCATGGCCATGCACACCACATTTTACGGTTTCAGGAATGGAACCGGCGGCTTTTATTTTATTCCGCTTCCCGGCATTATATCCATTATAAAAATTTATAGGAGACCAGTCAGGAAATACCGGAATGGGAGCTGGGGAAAAAGATGAAAATTCATCCCTGGCGAAAACGATTTTGCCATCCACAATCGTCATGGCGGATTCTATGTCTTTGATCTGCTCTTCCGCAATCGTAAAATAATCCCGGTCCAATACAGCGAGATCGGCCAGCATCCCCAGACTGATATCTCCTTTTTTTGACTGTTCATTGGAAAACCAGGCACTTCCGCGGGTGTAAAGTTCCAGAGCGGTTTCTCTGCTCAGCAGGGAATCATCGTTATAGATTTTCAAACCGCCCACTGTTTTTCCCGTAACCAGCCAATACATCGAAACCCAGGGATTATAGCTGCTTACCCGGGTCGCATCCGAGCCGCCACCAACCGGAATCTCCATGCCGATCATGCGTTTTACGGGTGGTGTATGTAAGGCTGCGCCCACACCATAGCGTTGGGTAAAAGTTTCACCCTGGTAAGCCATCCTGCTTTGAATGGCAATTCCACCTGAGAGTTTTTTAACTCTTTCTATATTTTTTTCGTTGATCGTTTCCGCGTGATCGATGATCCATGGTAATCCATTAAATGGTATTTCCCGATTAACTTTTTCAAAAACATTCAGGAAGCGGGCAATACTTTCATTGTAAGTTGCGTGCAGGCGAAACGGCCAACGGTTTCCCACGAGTAACCGCACTACTCTTTCCAGTTCAGCCTCCATATTTTCCGGCAGGTCAGGCCGGGGTTGAATAAAATCTTCGAAATCCGCGGCAGAATAAACCAGCATTTCTCCGGCGCCGTTATGACGGTACATGTCGTCACCCTGATATAATTTCACGGTCTTTGTCCAATTGGAAAAATCTTCAAATTCCTGATCCGGCTTCTGCGTAAAAAGATTATAAGCAATGCGAACGGTGAGCAATTTTTTTTCACTCAGTTCATTGACAACTTTATAATCATCCGGGTAATTCTGAGATCCGCCGCCGGCGTCAATTACACTGGTAATGCCAAAGCGATTGAGCTCGGTCATAAAATGCCTGGTTGAATTCATTTGATATTCGTAAGATAATTTCGGCCCTTTCCCCAGCGTTGAGTATAATATCGCAGCATTGGGTGTGGCAATAATTAATCCGGTCGGCTCGCCTTTTCCATTCTTTTGAATTTGACCTCCCGGAGGCGATACTGAATCTTTCGTAAATCCCACCGCGCGCAAAGCAGCCGCATTCAAAAAAGCCCTGTCATACAAATTGAGGATGAATACCGGGGTATCCGGAGAGACCGCATTTATTTCTTCCAGCGTGGGCATTCTCCTTTCTGCAAACTGAAATGAACTCCAGCCACCAACCACCCTGACCCATTGCGGTGAAGGTGTGCGGGCAACCTGTTCTCTGAGCATTCCCATGGCATCAGCCAGGGAAGGAATTCCATCCCAGCGCAATTCAAGATTATAATTAAGACCACCTCGTATCAAGTGAATATGTGAATCATTTAATCCGGGTACAACACGTTTTCCATTAAGATCGATTTTTGTAGTTCCGTTCACCGCCCATTTCATGATATCCGCATCAGACCCTACCGCTACAAATTTTCCGTCTTTGATGGCCAGGGCTGTTGAATGTTCTTTCTTACTGGCAATGGTGTGAATCCTGCCGTTGAATAATATGAGATCAGCTTCCATAAAATTTATTTTTATAGTTTGAATAATGATTGTCTGCCATTTTTTCTAGAACATGAATTTTATTCTGGCATCTAAGAATAAACCGTTTTTTGAATTTGGTATGATATCATGAATAAAACTCCCGGTCTTAAAATATTGAATACCGGTATTGAGTGTAATGAACCGGTTTAAACTATATACAGTGGTTGCCAGGAACGCATTTCCGATATGTCTGCTGGAAGAAGAGCTTCCCGCCAGATAGAATGTCCCGCTCGGACGATAAATACCGTCCTGCAAAGATTGTCTCCAGCTCATCACGATATCCGTCTGGAGTACAAGGTTAGGCAGGAACATAAAAGTCGCATAAGGATGTATTGCAATCAGGTTTGCCGAACCAACCTGTGGATCGAATCCGAAATAACCGCCCTGAGGATATATCGGATTAAAAGTTCCTAGCTTGCCATCCCCCTGGTGACCATCTCCCGATATATAATCATTGCGAAGATTAATGGATGGCTTGAATTTCACATGTGGTAGCTGATAGCCAATGTCAATAGCAGTCGCCCATGCACTAATATCGCCATTACCGAATTTTCCAAACTGATAAGTGCCTTCAAGGTCATATGTGAAACCGCCAACATTCTTGAAGAACCGGAAGCCAATAGTGTGTCTTGTCTCATTGGCGGTACCCTCCTCAAATACAGCATTTTCCCGGTAGATACCGATATAAAAAATATCCAGGTTAGCGATTTCGGAAATCATTCGGCTTGAGTAAATTCCCCAGAGATTTACATTTTTGGATGTTTTATTGTCAAAGACTCCGGGATTTAAAGTATCCGCTTTCATGACAAAGACATCAGCATAAAACCTGGAAGAAGCATACATCGCTTTGGCCCCTGTAAAATAAAGTCTCACATTGGGACCATCCCTTACCGATATCAACCGGCTGGATCCATAATCCAATTCCTGTTCGCCAATTCTTAGTGTCAAAGAGCGTGTTGCCTTGTTCCAGACAACCGCATCGGCAAATAAATTCTGTACATTCAGTTTGTCCTCGTCGATCGGACGAGGGCCGTTTTTCCTGCCATTTTCCAATGCACTTCTTAACTGTGCAAAAATCCTGAACCTGTTTCCAAAATGTACATTCCCGTGAAAGTCATATCGCTGCAGATAAAAAATATCCTGTCCGATATTGGTCTTGCCCCAGGTTTCATTGTGCATGGATACGAATTCAAATCTTGCCTCACCTCCAAATGATGCGTAGTTTTTTTTGTTTTTGGAAAGCGGATAAAATTTCAGTGTGTTATAGAAATTTTGAAGGGAATCTTTCAGGTATTCATAATTTTCATCATATCGCATCAATAGAAAATTCTGGGCAGATAAGGATATTGCAAGCATCTGGAAACAGAATGCAAACGATACAAATAATCTGGTTTGCATGACGCCGCATTAATAAATAATAGAAATCATTTAATGGATTGACCGCCGATAGCATGCCATTCAACCAGGTTCGCAGCCAAACATTGAGCCAGATTGATTTCCATTCTTTCGCAAAGACTTCGAACATCGGAAGCTACCTGTTCGGGTGTTTTGCTCGCGTGGTATAATGTCGTCCTGTAACCAAGATCCAACAGCGCTTTTTTTAATTCTAAATGTTTTTCTGAAACATGATATGTTACGATTGCTGCCACGGAGATCTTACAATGACTTTATTTTATTTAATAGTGATTCCGACTATTTTTACTTGCATGACCTGGCTCATTTCTTAGTCGTTTCCGTTGCTTTGGTTTTTGCTTTGGCGGCGTGTTCGCTGATGATCTTCTCCAGTATGGCCTGGGTGATTCCGAGTCTTTTCTGGATTTTACCCAGCAGTTCATCTTCCTTTCCTTCCACATATTTCAAATCATCATCTGTAAGCTGCGCATACTTTTGTTTCAATGAGCCCTTCATGGTGTTCCAGTTGCCTTTTAATAATTGTGTTATCATGATTTTGTTTTTTAATTATTTGTGTTGACTGTCAGACTTCAGGACCACAGCCTCATCTCCTCTCATTTCATTTCCCTTTTCGTCTACCCGTACCATAGTGATACTGTCTTTGAGAAGGTATATATATCCTTTGCTATTGTCGTCCATTACCATATCATAAAGAGCAATGCCCTGAATATCTCCATTTGGTTTAGGGAGAATTTTATAGTTTCCGGTGCCATCATAACGCTGAATGATACTGTCTTTTTTATTCAGATAAACCTCATTGAGATAAAATCTTCCCACTGTATCCTTCAGGCCCCGGACGAATTTGACCTGGGTATTTATCTGTTGATTTAATTTGTATGGCCGCTGGCTGGTGTAAAGCGTGACAATGGTATCACTGCTGACCGCCTGGGCCACCTGGGCTTCAGGTTCCTTAACCCTGGAATCGCTTTTTCCCGAATTACAGGAAGCAATGGCTGCAGCCATCAGAAAACTGTAAAGATTATAATGTAACTTTTGCATGGATGATGTATTTACGCGTGTTGGAATTTTCGTCCCAGTTCTGTTGCCGTTTTTTTGACAGACTTTAATTTGAATGCAAGTACTAAATTGAATATGCCTCCGACTAAAAAAGCCATACCCGACCAGGTGATAATACTGGCAACTCCTGCAGCAGGATAATAAAGAACAAGAAATGCGCATACCATGGTGAGGAGTCCGCCAAAGAATAACCATCCCCAATTGCTTATACCGAGATTTCTGATATCAAATGCAGCACCCAAAAGATAAAATGCCGCGAACATCAGCCAGAAGCCAAGGATATAAGGAAGGGAAACCATGGTAACCGCAGGATAAGCGATTAAATAGATGCCGATAGCCAGGTCTAAAATTCCACTGGCCAGTGTCCATCCCCATCCCGGCAGGATACCACTATTGGCGATGGCAAAAAAAATCTGTGAAAGACCTGATCCCAGCATGACAATGCTGAACAGAACGCTCAGGCCAAGATAGCCTTCGGCCGGCTTGCAAAAAATGGCTATACCCGCTACAATAAATAAAAGGCCTTTGACGATAAACCACCACCAGTTTCTCACGTCTTCGGTGACAGTGTTCAAAAATGTGTTCATATATTTCGTTTTAAAAATGAGAAAATAAATATCAACTTAGTTTTTTCACCTCTTCTTCCAGCTCCGTGATTCTTGTCTGATGCCTGCTGATCCTTTTCTCCAGGCGTACCTTTTTCCTTTCTCCTCTTGAAGTCTTGCGCCTTTCCCTGTTTGCCTCGTGTTTTTCTTTCAGCCGTGCGATTCTCATTCGTCTTTTATCTTTCAGGTTTTCAATATTTTTCTGGATTTTAGATTTTTCAGTTGCATTGGCAGATTTAATCCTTGCCCTTTCGGCGGCAATTTCTTCGTCCGTTTCCCTAATATCTTCGTCTTCGAAATCATCATGTACATAATCCACATCTGATCTGAAAACAGTCGTTGCACCAAGCGTGCGAAATGCACGATCTATAAAATCCGGACTTTCTTCAAAAACTTCTGCCATGATCGCTATCGTTGCAGGCTGCAAACGGGCATTGACTTTCTCGGTAAAATCATCTGAAAAATCCAAATAGTCCGCTTCGGCGACTGCTCCAACCAGTGTACCGGTGATCATACCAAGCAGCATTCCGACTGGTCCAGCAATAAGACCGATCAGTGAGCCAATGGCCATGCCGGAAAGTGTTCGTACCCCATCGGAGGTTTCAGATTCAATGATGGATGTGTGACCATAAGCGTCTTTTTTTACAATTACTTTTTCGTAAACGGTAATATCTCCATATGATTCCAGCTCAATCAGCTGGTGTGATGCTGCGATGGCCTGCGCTTCATCACTGAACACGCCAACGATAAGATTTGACATTGTCTGAATTTTTTAATAATTGCCTACTCTGTAAAGTTTTCGGCTTCCCTTTAAATCAGCATGTATTGATTACAAAACTAGTTTCGGCAAATACGGAAGGCAATGGCTGGATGAATAAAAACGTGGTATATTCTACGCTATTAAACCCTGCGCCGAAAGCAATGAATAATTGATTCCTGCCTTTTTAAAATCTGAGAAATTCATTCCGGACACCGCTTTAAAGAACTTACTGAAGTGACTGCTGTCGACGAAACCAAGATTATAGGCGATCTCTTTCATGCCTGCATCAGAATAGCGACACATTCGTTTGGCCTCCAGCACTACCCGCTGCCGGATAAGATGTCCCGCAGAGAATCCGGTATTCTTTTTAACGATCCCGTTCAGGTAGTTGGGTGTTATGCATAAATGATCCGCATAATCGGCCACCATTTTTTTTTCTCTGAAGTATTTTTCCAGAAATTCCATGAAACGTTGGGTCAACTCAGTTTCCCTTGAATGATGAGTGTTTTCTTTCCTGCTTTCGAATTGTCTGCTTACATAGATCAGGAATATTTTGAAATAACGCCGGAGAAGTTGTGCTTTGAAAGAAAATTCATTTTTAAATTCTTTGATCATCTTGATCATGATCTCCAGCATATCACTTACCATTTCCTTTTGAACATATAAAACTTGCATATGGGAAAACAACTGGAACAGGCTGGACTGACAGGTCAGATCAAATTCGTGCGCCCCCAAATTGATAAATGAGTCTTTAAAAGCCAGCATGAAACCCTGCGCATCCCCGCTTAGTAAAAGCTGGTGCACCTGGTTGGGTTTAATAAAATACATCAGGTTTTTGTACAGGGAATATTCCTTAAGATCTGAAAAAAGTTTTCCTGTTCCATCCGTAAGCCAGGTCAGTTCGTAATAGTCATGGCTATGGGCCAGATGGTAATTTTCCGGTTGTTCCTCCCGCAGGCTGGAAATCGTGCAGATTTTAAATGGTATTCCGCCATTGTCAAACTTCATGATCGGGATAATAGATGCTTCCTTCATACCTGAAGATTTTTGCCATGACTATTCCGAAATGTATGCCCGGTTTTATTTTATTATTAGTCAGTCCATTAGCATCAACAGGACCATGGGAAGGCGGACTTTATTTCGTCTTTTCGCCGACACAGATACGAAATATCGTATCTTAGGTTAGATACTGCACGCAACCCACTGCCAACATCGTTGCCATTATGATGGCTCAGAAATATATCCGGAATAAAGAAGAAGTACAATCATTGCTGCTGGAATTCAGCAGTAAAATGGCCACTGCCAGGGATAGGGAAAGTCTGCGTGTCATCGTGAAAAAATATCTGAAGGAAATTTTTCATATCCATGAGTATATCATTACCATTCCCAATGAAGACAATGTAACGTATAGCTGGTTCCTTCACGACTTATCTACGGATGAGCCAGCGGATGGAGGATTCAAAGTAATTACAGGTAAGGCTATACCGGTAGAAGGAGCGCTAACCGGCGTAGTACTCGGTTCAAAGGATCCGGTTGTCTTTAATATGAAGGATATTATTGAGCATCGCAGATATTATTTCCCAAGCCGGACATTCTGGGAAGCGGCCGGCGCTGAATTTATTTTGGGAATGAAACTCAGCGTTGCACATGAGGTTGCGGGAATATTGTGGGTGCAACCAGGTCAGATTAGTGATGAACTTCTACACGGCGTATGCGCACAAATTGCCATTGCGCTTTCCAATATAGGGGCTAATGAAAAAATCCGGCGGCAACTCGCCATCATTGAAGGGTCGCGCACGCAACTGGAACAAGAGAATCAATACCTGCAGGAACAGATCAGGGATGGCTATTATGAGGGACAGATCATCGGATCGAACAGCGGTTTGCAAAATGTTTTACAACTCGTTTCACATGTCGCTCCTTCAGATAGTACCGTTTTACTTCTGGGTGAAACAGGGACCGGCAAAGAATTAATTGCCATGGCAATTCACAACGCATCGCCCCGGAGAAAAAACCAGATGGTGAAACTGAATTGTGCTGCTCTGCCATCACAGCTGCTCGAAAGTGAATTATTCGGTCATGAAAAAGGAAGTTTTACAGGTGCAACAGAACGCCGCATCGGAAAATTTGAACTGGCCAATAACGGTACGTTGTTTTTGGATGAGATAGGGGAGATGCTCCCGGAGTTGCAGGTTAAATTATTGAGGGCCCTGCAGGAAAAAGAAATTGAACAAATCGGAGGGAAATCTGTGATCAGAACAGATGTACGTATCATAGCCGCTTCCAACCGCGACCTGAAGAAAGAAGTGGAAGCGGGGAGGTTCAGGGGAGATCTTTTTTACAGGCTCAATGTATTTCCCATCACCTTGTCTCCCTTGCGTGAAAGAAAGGAAGACATTCCGCTCCTGGCTTCTTTCTTCATGCATAAGTATGCAATAAAAACGGGTAAAAAAATCAGGAGCATATCGACGGCAGTCATCCATGATCTTATACGTTATGACTGGCCTGGCAATGTGCGGGAATTGGAACACGTCATTGAGCGAAATGTTTTGATGACCAGTGGAGATACGATTGCAGAAATCGCATTGCCTCAAAATGCAAAAAACAAAGATTCTGCGGATCTTCAGAAACTGGGATCATTGGAGGAAAATGAACGGGCATATATATTATCGGTCCTGAAAAAAACCAACGGAAGAATACGGGGTGCAGATGGAGCCGCAGAGATTATGAAGATCCCGCCAACCACCCTGCATTCTAAAATGAAAAAACTGGGTATTAAAAAAACCGGGTATCAGGAATAATATATCAGAATTGCTTGTATGGACCAACGATTCTGTTGCATGTTTTACCTGTTCAAAAAGGTTCGGGGTAAATAACTGATAACTTGAGAGGTCAGAGACAGACACACAAATCAATCTAGAGAAGAAGCAAATTTCTTTTCGAAAGCTGAGTCGCTTCAACTGGCCTGTTCTTTTAAACAACTTTTTATGATCAGGCTGATCTTCCTCATGGCAATACTCCTCATTCACGAGGATGGCAGGTCTCAAAATAATATCAGCAACCCGGCCAGAAATTATAGTCCTGCTATGCAAAGAATGCTCGTAAAAATAGTGGGCACCTACCTTTATAATATTCTTCAATGGCAGATCGACTATGACAGTTCAATGGTGTTAGCCTGTAAGGGAGAGGGTCTGAGTCATTCACTCTTCGTAAATGAATCCTTCGATGACGGATCACCACTGCCCGGAAAGGAGCTGATCGAAAGCAATAACATTCCCGGAGCCATTCAGTTACTCACTACCCTTCGTGGAGAGAACCGCATAAAATTGCTCCTGCAACTGGGAGGATATTTTCTTTTTAAGCCGGGTACGGAAAAAAAAGATATGTCGAATGCCCGCGATTTTTTAACGGAGGCAATGGTACTTAGTGATTCTTTAGGAATCTCAAAATGGAAGAATGGATCGCGGAGCATGCTGGGCAAATACTATTTCCAGACCGGAGACTTTTCAAAAAGCAAAACTTATCTTTCTGAGGTAGTAGATGCCTGCAACAAATCAGCTAACGTGACGGCCGTCGCTAAAGCCCTCGCAGAAAGAGGAAACTATGAATTATTTAATGATACCTGTAAGTTGAGTGACATCACCAGGGCGCTCGAACTCTTCAGGAAACAGGATGACAAGATTGGACAAATCGAGATGCTTGCAAAGGTTGCGGAAATACATTTTGCCTATGGGTTTTGGATGGAATGCGAAAAGGAATGGCTGGAGTCGGTGGATTTGGAAAAAGAAATTGGTTACAGGCACATTCATTATTACTACGATGCACTGGGCTTTATGGAGCAGGCCAGAGGGAATATGAATATTGCGCTTTCCTATGCTGATAAAGCAATACGTACAATGGAAGAAATAAACGACAAGTTTATGGCCTCCCATTTTTATTTTAGAAAAGGATATATCTATGGAGCGATTGGGGATTGGGACAGATATGCTTACTGGTATCGAAAAGGCATCGAAACTTCCGACGGTGCCGAGACGAATCGCTTGTGGTACTCAAGTTTTGTTTGGTTTTCAATTGACCTTGCAGCATGGGGAAAGTATAAAGAAGCGCTTGATTTAATAGACAACACAACACTTAAATTTCAACCATTAAATCCGATAGATAAAATGTATGTAGCCCAGGCCAGGGGCCTTAGTTATTATGGCCTGAAACGCGCATCATTGGGAGAAAAATATCTTTCATCGGCCTCCTCTATCGCAGACCAGTTAAGCTCTCAGCCGCAAATGTATAATGATATTTTTAACGTGTATATACTAGATGCTAATATATACTCATCCGGGGGGGATATGAAAAAAGGAAAGGAATATCTTCAAAAAGCGCTCGCCATCAAACCTGGATTTATAAATCTCCTAACCAATCGTTTATTGGCAATGGTTCAATTTAAGATAGATTCCAGCGAAGGGAATTATGTGTCTGCCATACAAGAGTATCAGAAATACGAGCACCTCGATGATTCAGGTTTTAATTTGAAAAAAACCAGGCAGATCGATGAAATGAACATACAATATGGCGTGGCGCAGAGAGAAAAAGATTTACAATTATTGCAAAACAGGGAACAACTGCAAAAAGCGGAATTAAACAGTGAAAAACTCACGCGGAATATTATCGTCATTGCCTCGTCTTTAATTCTAATGTTGTTTGTATTGGTTTACAACCGTTACCGGCTGAAACAACGCAGCAATAAACTCCTCCAGGAGCAGCAAATAATTATCAGTCAAAAAAATGAAGATCTTCAGCGGACTATCCAGGAAAAGGATGATTTATTGGAAGAGAAGGAATGGCTTGTCAGGGAAATCCATCACAGGGTTAAGAACAACCTCCAGATGGTGATCAGTTTACTCAATGCACAATCGGAATACCTGAACAATCCATCTGCACTGAATGCCATAAGGGAAAGCCGTGAACGGATGCAGGCCATTGCGATCCTTCACCAGAAACTCTACCAGGTAGAAGGTAACTCAAGGATAAATATGCGATCTTACATATGCGAATTAGTGGAAAACATCCAGCAGGGTTTTGACAAATCTGAAAGAATGGATTTCCATTTGAATGTAGCGGATGTCGGACTCGATATGTCACAATCTGTTCCACTTGGTCTGATATTGAACGAGGCCATCACCAATGCTATAAAGTATGCTTACCCCGGAAATCAAAAAGG